>NZ_JBFAUP010000021.1:0-129466 GCF_040679335.1 Streptomyces sp. NPDC052299
TCGCCGCCAGAACGGCCTCGATCCCCTCCGGTCTCCCCATACCAGACCAACGAGCCCCACAGCCGGAAGCCACGACTTGTTTCCCGGCAAGCCCTTAGAAGGCACCTGCTCTATCCACTGAGCTACGGGGGCTGACCTGCGAAAACGCAGTCTTCCGGGCGCTCGTCCCACGATCCTGTGGGACGTATGTGGGATCTGGCGACCCCTGGGAACCGTGAGACGTGGCTGCCTCTCGGTGACCCGGGCGTAGCTTCTCACATCATCTTCACACCCTCGAAGTCCATCGGGGAAACAATCTGGCATCGGCTCGACGTTATGGATCTCCTGGTTGAGGGGGAGGTCGGGCCTGAAGCTGTTCCGTACGGACACGACAAATAGCGGCATGACCGAGGTCATGCCGCGTCTTGCTGAGATCGAGGCCGATGTGCAGGGTCTCGTCGAGGCGCACATGGAGACATTGCTGGGAGTGCGCTTCCTGGCGCGCGAGTACAGCACCGGACCGCTGCACGGGGGCCGGATCGACTCGCTCGGGCTGGACGAGAACGGCTCGCCGGTCATCGTGGAGTACAAGCGAGGCGTCGACGCCGGCGTAATCCATCAAGGATTGTTCTACCTGGCGTGGCTGATGGACCACCGGGCGGACTTCGAGCACCTGGTCCGCGACCGGTACGGAGTGACGGCCGCGTCCCAGGTCCTGTGGAGCGACCCGCGCCTCATCTGTATCGCCGGTGATTTCACGCGCTACGACGTGCACGCCGTGCGTGAGCACCGGCGGTCGATCGACCTGGTCCGCTATCGGCTCTTTGGCAGCGACATGCTCGGGCTTGAGGCTGTGGCTTCGGTGAGCGGCGGCGTGCGCGTTGCCCGGCGGGCTCGCCGGCGGGCGGTCGCTCAGGCAGCGGCCGACGACCAGGGGGCGTCGATGGTGGAGCTGGCGGGTGCGGTGGACGAGGCGCTGCTCGGGCTCGGGGACAGTGTGAAGTGTGTCGAGCGCAAGACGTACCGGGCGTACCAGCGGCTGCGGAACTTTGCTTGCATGTGCCCGCCGCAGCGCAGCAAGGTGCTCGTCTATTTGAAGGTCGATCCGAAGGAAGTCGACCTGGTTCCGGGCTTCACCCGGGACGTATCCGGGCTCGGTCACCACGGGACGGGCGATCTGGAGGTGCAGCTGCGTACCCCACGGGACGTGGAGCGGGCACAGGAGCTGTTTCGGGCGAGCTACGCAGCAGCGTGATCGCCTGCGGGCTTCTCGGTCATGCCGCTTCGTGTGCTGTTCTGTGCTGGTGGGACGAAGCCTTTCGACGTGCGGGTGGGGCGTGGCGGTGGACTATCTATCATGCGTGGGATCGCCGGTTTGGCTGACCGGCGATCCCACGCTATGTTGCGCGGCCGGCTTCCGGCCGCTACCGACTCGAATTAGGCTGCCTCACCCGCTGTGGGGTCCCAGGCCCGCACAGCCCAGCGAGGACGCTGGGGGACAATTCACTCGTGAATCCCTCCTGGGGCATGCGCTGAAGAATGGATTGCCATAGATTCGGTGCGAGGCGGGAGGGAGGCCCTTCTACGGTGGCTCGGACTTCCAGCACGGCTGTCTTGCTGGCGTCTCCGAGGGTGAACTGCTGATCGCCGCCGTAGTTCTCGTCGGTGTCGCCGCGAAATCGCTTCAGGGAGAGTGGCAGGCCGCACACGCGGTCAATCAAGGCCGCGATGACGTTATGCGGTCCTGGCCCCTGCTGGCGTGCGTGCGTAGAGCGCAGGACCAGCCTCTCTACGTCAAATGCGGCGCCTCGATACCCGTCAACTAGGAAGGTGTTGGAGACAGTGTGCAGGAGAGCAGTGCGACGGAGCAGGCCGCTGCCCAGCCAGGCGCCTTGTCGCTTCACCTGGACGTAACGGTCGCTGCCGTCTTCCCATTGAGCATGATGCTCCCGTTCCGCCACGGTCCAAGACCTGCGCGAGGAACGCCAGCACAGGTGCATGCTATCTGGGTCGATCCATTTGGTGAGCATGCTTGTCTCGGCGCTGCGCCAGAGTCTGGCTGGTAGCCCCATCAGTCGCAATCGAGCTGGCTCTCCCAGTACCTGAAGTTCGATCGCTGTCCGGTCGCGCCGGGTGATGCGCAGGCCGGGCACGCCATGGATCTCGTTGTCCGAGCCGTACGACGGGAGAAGATTGAAGAGGATCTCGGCTGCTCGTTCTTCGCTCTCCACTGCGAGGCCGATGCTATAGGGCTCGGGGTGGACCGACTTGATACCCAATGGGAAACGCGTGTATACATTCCGGAACTCTAGGAGGGCAAGCAATACCTGCGCTTCCAGGTTGCGTTGCGCAGGCGAGGCTGCCTCTGGAATCACTGACTCGCCGCGCTTGAGTGCATCAACTGCCCGGCGGGCCTGCTGTGCGCTTTCGCCCGTGTAGCGGCGTCGGAGCGAGTACAGGCCGTGAGGATGTGCGCTCATGGTTCTCCAACACGTCTCGGCCCAGGACGTACGAAGTGAGATCCGGTGAGGTGCACGGTAGTTCAGTGGATGACCGGTTCACCCGAGCGTGGAGGGCCGAATCGTCTCCGGGGAGCGGCGGTCAGACCGCAGTCGCATCCTAGGGCACGGGGTGGTGTTCGCTGCAGAAGGCGGGTGCGCTTCACTCATTTGGCGGTGGGGCAAGTGCGGGGGAAGTTGCGCGAATCGTTCGGCTCAGTCGGTTGTTCTCCGTCCTGCGGATGCCACCCGCTTGGTCAGCGCCAGGTGTACGTCTGGTCGGTGATCGGGGGAAGCAGTACGTCGCTGGGCGGGCCGGCGGGTGCGGTCAGCTCACTGAGCGCAGTGCCGATGGCGGGGTAGAGGTGGTGGCGCGCGGCCTGTGCGAGGGGGACCCAGACCACGCTGGTGACGTCTTCGGCGTCTTGCTCGGTTGTGGGGAGGGCGGCCCGGACGTGGCGGGGGAGGGTCAGAAGATGGATGAGGTGGAGCCGGCGGAACGTGCCGGTTCTGCCGGGGCGTGTCGTGATCTGGTCCTGCGCCCAGCGCAAGCGGGGGCGGTCGGGGAGGGCGGTGACATCGAGATCGAGCTCTTCCTTGAGTTCGCGGGCGAGCGCGACAGGTACTTCTTCGTCCGGGTGGAGGAGTCCGCCCGGCAGTGAGTACTGGTCTCCATCGGGGCGGGCCCGGCGGATCAGGCAGATCTCGTTGCTTTCGATGATGGCGGCGCACGTGCGGATCGCCACGGCCGGAACGGCGCCCGTCGTGGTCATGAGTCCGTCCGTGACTGGAGGGCGACGGCGTTGTTGGCGGCCAGCCAGCCCGATGGGTTGCCGCAGTCAAAGTACTGGCCGGTCACGGGGTGGATGAGCACGTTGTGGTCGCGGGCGAAGGCGGTGATGGCGTCGGTGGCCTGGTACTCGCCGTTCGCGGCCGGGGTGAGCTTCTCGAAGTAGGCGGTGGCCTCGGCGGGAAGCAGGGTGCGGCTGATGTTGATGTAGGCCGTCGGCGCGCCGTAGGCGGTGGGCTTTTCCAGCAGGTCGTCCATTACCTGCCGGCCGTCCTTCGTGTTTCGGGGTTTCAGGATTCCGTACCGGTGGGCGTCGCTGCCGGGGACGGTGGCGGCGGCGACGGCACCCGCGGTGCCGGCGGCGTCGCGGGCGGCGGCGAGGTCGGCGAGGTCGGATCCGCCGTCGGTCCGCAGGAGCAGGTCGTCGCCGGCGATGAGGAAGAAGTCCTGGTCGCCGATGAAGTCGGCGGCCAGGATGGCGGGCAGGGCCGTTCCGTACCGGTCGCCATCGCGGGGCTGTTCGATGAAGTGGAAGTCCGCCTGGTCGTGGAGGTGTGCGATCGGTTCGTACTTCTTCTGCCAGCCGCGGGCGGCGAAGTAGTCCCGCATGCCGTGGTCTTCGGTGAAGTAGTGGCGGACCTGCCGTCCGCCCTCGCCCTGCGAGGTGACGATCGCGATCTCGCGGACGCCCGCTGCCAGGCAGTCGGCGACCGCATAGGCGAGGACGGGTTGGTCGAGTACCGGCAGCATGCACTTGTTGACCGATTTGGCGATGGGGAAGAAGCGGGTTCCCATGCCGGCTACGGCGATGACGGCGCGACTCACGCGGACCCTTCGGGTGGGTGCGGGCTCTGCCTGTGGTCCTCCGGCAGGGCCCGGCGGGGCGGGATAGGCGCGACAGTCTACGCATACCGTGCGCGGATTCTGTGGACCCGCAGCCCACGGCGGTGACACTCAACCAGCCTAGCCGCCATCGCAGTTGAGCGAGGCGGCTGGGCGGGGTGCGTTCTCTGGATCAGGCGGCGGGGGGTGTGATCGAAACAGGGAGTGGCTTGGGGGCCGCGGCGGCGCTCAGCGAGCCGGCCTCGCGGATCCGGTCCCAGATCGGGGTGGCCCGGTTGCTGGGGTCGAGGCCGTGGCGTATGGCCTGCTGGTGGACTGCGGCGAGCATGGTGTCGTAGTCGCGGGGCGTGCCGACCTGGCCGTCCACGTAGCGGTGCAGGGCGGCGATGCCGACCTCGGTGATGTGGTTGCCGGTGTGCTGGAGGGCGCCGAGCAGGTCGGTGTCGAAGGACAGCCGGTGATCGGTGACCTGGGGCAGAGCGGCGGCGAGTGCGGTGCGGGTGAATGCCTTGAACCCGGCCTGGGGGTCGGTGACCTTCAGATTGAGGAGTTCGTTGGCCGCCTGGGTGTAGAGCAGGGTGGCGGGCGTGGGGCCGGCAGGCGGGTAGTAGCCGTGCGCGTCGGGCCTGCGGCGCGACCCGATGACTGCCCCGGCACGGGCGTGGGTGAGCGCTTCGAGGTGCAGGCCGAGTTGGTCGAGGGGGTAGGTGAGGTCGAGGTCGGTGTAGGCGAGGGTGTTGTGGCCGGCGGCATGCAGCTGGTTGAGGCCCCACAGCACCGCTCCGCCCTTGCTGCTGCTCTCTTCCGCTCGGTGCGCGATGGTGATGCTGATCCGGGGGTGGGAGCCGGTCAGGTCCTGGGCGGCCTGTGCGGAAGCGCCGTCGGGGGCCTCGTCGATGAGCAGCAGGTGCGCGCGGGCGTCGGGGCGGGCTTCGAGGAGCCAGGCGAGCTGTGCGGTCTTTGCGGCCAGGGCGTCGAGTCCGTCGGGGTTGTCGGGTGAGGCGGGCGCGAGCCGTCCGGCTTCGGAGCACATGGGGATGACGATGCCGGCATCGGGTGTCTGGGCGAGGGCGAGGAGCGCGGCTTTCGAGCGGGCTGCCTTGAGCGCGGCGATCAGGCCGTGGATGTGCAGGGCTCCGGGGATCTTGTCCCGGCTGTTCTTGGCGTGGGCTCGGACGAAGGTGATGAGCAGGGCGTCGTCGAAGTGCGGCAGCGGGCTGTGACCGAGGTGGCCGGTGAGGTGGTCCGCGATGGTGTGCAGCAGGGCGCGTCCTGCCGGGTCGGAGGCCCAGCACCGCTCGGGGGCGGGAGCGGGACCTTCGGCGTAGTGGGTGCGGACGTGCTCGGCGAGAAGGTCGTACCCGGCAATCAGTGCCCGTTGGCTGGGGTCCCAGGTGGAGCCGTCTGCGGTGGTGGCGGCCTTCTGCCAGGCCGGGGACCAGACCTTGGGGTGCCGACTCGCGGCGCGAGCGGCGGCTCGAAGCTGCTGCCAGCGGGCCTGGACGGCGGGCCAGGGGCAGTCGGGCACCACGTCGGCGGCGAGCGCGTCCGGGGCAAGGAGGGCTGTGGCCAGGGCGCGTCCGGCGTTCTGCGGGGTGTCGGCGGCCTCGGCGAGCGCGTCGAACCAGAGGGTGGCGGCCAGGGTGAGGCCGCCGGTGTGCTGGGCGAGAGCGGCGATCGTTTCCTCGCGGCGGGCGGTGAGTTCGGCGCCGATCCGGTTGCGCCGTGTGCGTTCTCTCGCGCGGGCGGCGGCCTGGTCGAGGTCACTCTCCGGGATCTGTGCCGCGCTGCGCGCCTGGATGAGGGCGCCCAGGGCCGCGTCGGCGGGTCCGGTCAGGACGGGGGCGGCGAGCAGGGGCGCGAGGAGGTCGTTCAGCGCCTGGGGGTTCACGGTGGCAGCCGCCTCGGCGAAGCGGGGGCTGGCCAGGAACGGGTGGTCGATCGTTTCGGGGCGGTGGGCGAGCTGGGCCATCGTGCGGGCGAAGGTGTGGCACCCAGCGGCCGGGTCGGGGAAGAGCAGGTTCTTGAGCCGGGTCGTGGCCGGCTTGGACTCGGGGCGGTGGGCGACCAGCAGGGCGAGTGCCGCGGGGGTCAGGTCGGACCGGGCTTCCAGGGCGGCGGTGATCTGGTCGGCCACCTCGGGTGCGCGCACGTGGAGAAGGGAGCGGATGGTGGCCGGGTCGGGTAATGCCTGGTGGGCCAGCCTGACGGCGAGTTCGGCGTCAGCACGGTACGTACGGGCGGTGAGTAGCGGGGACTGGGCCAGCGGCAGGTAGGTGCGCGGTGCGGGGAGGGTGGTCATGCGGAGATCCTTCCGGCGACGAGGTCGGCGGCCTGGCGGGCCGTGTGGACGGGGTGGAGGAGGCTCTGGCGCAGGAACGTGCGCTCGAACGGGCTGAGGTCGGCGTGGACGACGACGGTGGAGGGGGTGATGTCGACCGGCGTTCCTTCCCGGTCGATGCGGGCCAGGAGCTGGCGGACGGTCTCCTCGTCAGGGGCCTGGCTGGCCGCGCACACGTCGTGCTGGGCGGTGGGGCAGCGCAGGCGGCAGTTGGTCTGGGGCAGGTCGTAATGGCCGTTGTAGTCGGGGATGTGGCTACCGCGCTCGACCGACCGCCCGCAGGAGGAGCGCTTGAGGACGGCCGGTCGTTCGTTGGCGGGGACATCGGCGTACACCTCGTCGAACGCGGTCATGATGCGTTTCTCGGTGGCGCCGGTCAGTAACTTCTTTCCCGGGGTGAACGACCCGCTGGGCAGCGGCAGACCGTAGGACATGAAGGAGTGGACGTGGTCGTCACCGAACTTGAGACCCCCGAGGACTATCGTGCGGGCACCCGCCTCTTTGAAGGTTTCCCAGACGTGGCGCAGGTGGGCGTCGGTGGTGTTGATGCCCTCGGCGATCGGCCGGTAGTAGGCGAGAGTGTTGATCCGGTCCGACGCCAGGATGCGGCGCAGGAAGTCCAGACGCCGTTTGCGGTTGGGCGGTTCGATCGCCTCGGGCATCGCGGCATAGCAGACGTTGACGTCGAGGTCGACGTTGACGAGGGACTCCAGGCATGCGATCTGCTCGTCGGACAGCGTGTACTTGGTGATGCAGGAGACGCGGTTGGTCAGTCCCAGGCGGTCCAGGAGCTGCAGGGCGGCCCACGTTCTGGGCCACAGCTTGGGCAGGAACGCCTCGCTGGTGGACATGTGCAGACCGATCGGGGTGACGTGCGGGGTGAACCAGGGGTGGGCGAGCAACCGCTCGACAGCCTGGTCCGCGGTCAGGAACCCGGTGGGTTCCCACGACCCGAGGTAGCCATCGACGGTGTCGCCCTCGCGCCGGTAGCAATAGGCGCACATCAGCGGGCAGCCGATCCCGAAGTCGACCGAGACCCCGCCCTTCATCTGCGACACCATGTAACTGGTGTTCAACCCGTCGGGGCCGGCCATCGCCTGGGTGGCGGCGATCTCCTGGGCGGTGGCGACCGGCTTGAAGCCGTCGGGCAGCGTGGTCTTCAGCGCGAGCGGCGCGTCGGGGGTGCCGACGATGCCGGGGTAGGCGAAGGTGCAGCGGAGCACGAAGTGCAGCACGTCGGCCTGGTCCGGACGGAGTCGGTGGCGGGCCGCAAGCGGGCGCACGGTCCGGGAGGGCAGTTCCTGCAACGGGATGCGTCGGCCGGTCACTTCGTGGAGCAGCCGCTGGTCGACGACGTCGGCCAGGGCGAGTTCCAGCACCCCGTCGCACAGGCGGCGAGCGGTGGTGACCACCGGGTACGGGTCCGTAAGGTCCAGGGCACTCTGCAGAACCTGGGCGGCGTCCGCGCGCAGTCCCCGGTCGTGAAGGACTCGGGGGCCGGCGGCGAGGAGCCGGGCCATGGCCGCGGTGGTGGGCGGTGTGGCGTGCGTGGTCACAGCAGTACCTCCGTGGAGTTGTCGGTGCGGTCGTTGTGGCGGGTGGTCCAGGCGGGCGGCGGGGGCACGTGCGGGTCGCCGGCGGCGATCAGCGCGGCCAGATCCGGTTCGGCCAGGCGGATGCCCCGGGTGGCGGCGTGGTCGTGATGGGCCCAGGCACGTTGGCCGGGCAGCCGGGCGCCGTGCTCACCGAGGGCACGGGCGACTTCGGCGACGGCAGCGGTGAGCTGACCACCGGTTCCGAGACGGGCAGGTGCGATGGCCAGACACAGCAGACCCCGGCCTTCGTCCCCGCAGGGCAGTGCGGGGCTTCCGGTCAGCGCGCCGACCAGCAGCTCCAGCACGATGACCAGCGCCTGGGCCCGTTCGCCGGACGGCAGCAGAACGGCGGCCCGGGCCGGGTCGCGGGTCGGCTGCCCACCTTGGTCGAGCGCGCAGCCTTCGGGCAGCTGACGGCCGGTGCGGGCATGCTCGTGCAGGCGGCCCCAGGACATGGACCCGGCCGCCATATCCAGCAGCACCGGCCGCTGCGGATCGGGACCAGGAACGGCCACAGCCAGCGCCGAGTTGCCCAGCAGCCCTGTCCCCGGCCCGCCCAGGACGGCCACGCTGGGCCCGGACGTCTGGGCGGCCAGCACCCCGACCAGCCCCCGCCGGCCCAACTGCGCGGCTCCCACACCGAGCGCCCCGGCATGGCCGGCGTTGCGCACGAGGACGAGCGCGACGCCCTGGCGGCGCGCCCCGGTGGCCGCGAACGAGACCGCGTGCTTTATGGCCAGCGCACCCGGTGCCCGGTCCGCGTCCAGGACCAGGCAGCCGGCCCCCGCCGGTCGGCGCGTCATCTTCGGCCGGGCTGTCAGATGGCCGGAGCGCAGCTTGGCCACATACCCGGGAGCGAGCCTGCTGCCGTGACCGACAACACCCCGGAGGTCGGCCTCAACCTGCGCGCCGGCCACTGTTCGCGCTCCGCGCCTGGTCATTCCCGCCGCCAAGTACAGGCGGATCAGGTAGTCGGTGAGTTCTTCGGGGCGCACAGCTATCGCCATGTCGCACCTCCTACGGGAACATCGGCAGGGCCGGGAGCCCTGCCGCCCAGCAGGAGGTCCGCCACCGATTCGGCGCTGGAGCGGTGCGGGCTGAACGCCGCTACCAGGACATCGGCAGGCGAGCCGACCAAGTCGTCCGGATCACCGAGAGCGACCTGGACGACCACACGCCCGGCACCGACCCACCGGGCTGTCTCGGCTGCTGCACCGCTGCCCGTGTCGTACCCGTAGACCACGACCGTGCCGGTTCCCGGCGGCACGGCAGAACCCGGGCTGAGAGACGTTACGGGCCGGTGCTGGGTGAGGGAGTCGGGCAGGTGATCCGGGGCCCGGCGGGCACTGTCGGCACGGCGCTCCCCGGTGTCCGGTACGCGTATCGCAAGCACCGGTTTGGTGGAGGGGAGCGGGAGGGCATGGCGACCGCGCACCACGGCCACCGACCGGCCCGCGATGCGCCGGGCCGCGTGCCCGGCCGCCGCGTTCGCCCCCTCCCACGACGGAAGGACGGCGTCGGCTCCAAGACCGTAGGCGTGGTGCAGCGCCCGCACCCGGGCCGCGGCCTCTTCGATCCGGTCCTGACTCACCCGGTGCTCACGCACCGCCTCCCACAGAGCCTGGGTGACGAGCGCGCGACGCCGCACGTCGGCCGCTCGTTGGGCGAAGTCCTGGTGGCCGCGGGAGATCTCGCTGTCCAGCATCACGAGGTCCACGCCGGCGGCAACGGCTGCCACCGCCGCTTCGCTGAGTCCGCCGAACGGCTGGTGCACCGCGGGGAGCGAGAGGTTCTCGCTGACGATCACGCCGGTGAAGCCGAGCTCGTCCCGCAGCAGTCCAAGGACGCGTGGCGAGGCGAGCGCGGGCCGGTCGTCAAGGGCCCGCACGGTGTGGCTGCCGGCCATCACGCTCGCCACCCCGGCCTCCACCGCAGCCCGGAAAGGCAGCAGCGCTCCGTGGGGGAGCCGTTCGGTGACGGGGGCGCCGTGGTGGGGGTCCACCGCGATTCCGCCCAGTCCCGGAAAGTGCTTGGCCGTCGCCGCGACTTTGCCGCCCTGCAGGCCCCGGACGTAGGCCGCCGCCATGGCGGCCACGGCTTCCGGGTCCGAGCCGAAGGATCGCGTTCCGACCGCGGGCACGGACGGCCACGTCGCAAGATCGCACACCGGCGCCAGATTCCAGGTCAGTCCCGCAGCCCGCAGCTGGCCCGCGATTACCGACCCGGCCAGCTCGGCGTCCTCCGGGCTCCGGCCCGCACCGAGAGCGAGGTTGGCGGGAAGCTGGGCCACCTGCGGCCAGTCGAGTGCGTTGAGCCGGCCCCCCTCCTGGTTCACGCTCACCAACAACGGATACGGACAGGACTGTTGCGCTGTGCGCAGAGCTTGGCGGAGCGCGTCCGGGCTGGTGATCGTGTCCTTGCCGATCCGCCCGGACGTCGCACCGGCCACGCGCTCCAGCCGGACCTCGGTGACGTCGGGGGCCAGAGGGTACCGGCCGGGACGGACGATCAGATCGATGCACGCCTTCAGGTCCGGTGATACTCGGGTGGTGTATCCGGGCATGGCGGTCCTCCTCGCTCACGCGCTCGTTTGCCGGATGGGACTCAGGACGCCGGCGTCGCAGGCCCGACGAGTTCGAAGCCGTCGCCGCTGGGCCGTTGCGTCTCCTCCGACAGCAGTCCCGCAACCGAGAGGACCTGCCGGGCCATCTCCTGGGGGGAGTACTGCTCCGTGTCGAAGACCAGCACCGTGCGGTGCCGGCGGCCGAGGTGGTGCAGAAGCGCCGAGTTGAAACGGCCCGCGAAGCCTTCCTCGACGCTGTTGCGGTCACCGACGTCCACGCGCTGACGCCGCCGCATCCGGGCGCGCCGCGCCTCGGGGGATGCGTGTACGTATACGGCGACGTCGAAGGCGGCGAAATAGCGCGCGGCCCACAGCGCCAGGGCGGCCGACAGGAAGGGGCCGCCGGCCAGTCCGACGGCCATGGTGCGATCCACGTAGCCTTCCTGGACCAGGACGGCGTCGCCGCACCGCGGCGGGTCGACGCGGACCAGCAGGGCGTCCAGGGCGAACCCCCCGACGAGATAGGCGGTGGTGATACCGCTCGACTCGTACTGGTGGGCCAGCGGCAGCCGCTTCAAAAGCCTCTCCAGCGGGTGGTGCTCGGCGAGCATCCCTCGGTGGCGTACAGCTGCCGTCCCTTGCGCGGCGCACATGGCAAGCAGAGCGTCGACCAGAGTCGTCTTACCCGACAGGTCCAGTCCGTCGATCAGGATGCGCGGCCGGCCAGACGACCGGCCGGCTCCACCCACGAGCCGGGGGACAGACCGGTTGCGTCGAGCGGTGTCCCCCGGCGGGGGAGCGGAGGGTCTGGGCATGGGCGTCCCTTCACGATCTCGCGCTCCGGCATGAGAGCGCAGGGGGAGATGCGTCCGGATCGAGCCGTCACCCGGGAGCGCGCGAGCCACCGGCCGATGGCCGGGGCTGTCGTTTCCTGGAGGACTTCTTCCGGCTTCGAGCGGAACCTGCTCGATCCGCGTCGAGTACAGCCCAACCGCCGTCAACGCAAAAGAAGTTGCCTGTAGATGCGGGGTAGATTCGCCGTCGCTGACGGTAGAGTCGCTGTCACGGTCGATGATGGAATCGAGGCGTGGACAACCCGATCCGGCACCCGCTTGCCTACGCCAGGAAAGTCAACGATCTGTCCCAGAACGAGCTGGCCCATCTCCTGGACCGGGCCGCCCGGAAGCGCGGGCTGCGCTCTGGTGCCGACAAGACGACCATCAGCCGGTATGAGCGTTGGCTTCAGCGGCCGAACCGCGAGACCCAGCTCCTCATGGCCGATGCCGAAGTGTTCGACGTGCCCGTGGCCGACGTGGACCGGTACGGCTGGCCGGACTGGTTACCCGGCTCGGAGATCCCTCTGCCGCTGGGGTCGGGATACGCCGTTCAAGTCCTTCGCGACGCACAGAAAGCCGCCATGGATCGCCGCACCTTCATGACCTACAGCGCAGCCGCTCTGGCCGGCCTCGGGGCCCAATGGGTCTCGATCGACCCGGACCACCTGGCCTCCGCACTCAGCGGAAGAACGACGGCCGATCACGAACTCATCGACTGGCTGGAGGACAGCAGCCGGAAACTGACCGGCCTCCCCACCGAACAGCGACAGCACACCATCAAGATGATGGACGCCCACCTGGAAACCGTTACCGACCTGATCGAAGGCGGACGCCACACCGGGACGGCTACGACACGGCTGCACAGCCTTGCCGCGTCCCTGTCCACCACATGCGGCTGGTACCGGTTCGACCAAGGGAGGCACTACGCGGCGGGAAAGCTGTGGACGGCCGCCTTGCACTCCTCCCACGCCGCAGGCGACCGCGACTTCGGAGCCGGCGTCCTATCCGATTTCGCCTACCAGTCCAACTGGCTCGGACAACCGAACGTCTCCGTGGACCAGCTCGGACACGCGATCACCGGCACGAAACACCCGACCGCCCGGTCGCTGCTGTTCCTCCGCCGGGCCAGGGCCTACGCCGCGCTCGGGGAACGCTCCCTCTGCTACCGCGATCTCTCCGCAGCCGAAACAGCCCTGTCGGCGCAGCCCGTCGATGTCGCACCGAACTGGTGCTCATGGATGAGCGCCGCCGACCTCGCGGTCGACTCCGGTCAATGCCTGCTCGACCTCGGCCAGCTCGACGACGCCTCGGCGAAGATGCGCGAGGGCCTCAGCCTGCTGCCCAAAGCCCGGGACAAAACACGCGGCATCTTCCTGACGTACCAGGCCAGAGGGCTCTTGCAGTCCCGCCACGTCGAGCACGCCCTCGCCGTCACGCAAGAAGCCCTCGAACTGGCGCACCGCATCGGCGCCGAACGCTGCGTGGCACAGGTTCGCGAACTCGCGCCGGCCTTCAAGCCCTACCGGAAGGTCACGGGGGTCGATGACTTCATCGAAAGGCTCCGCGCAGCCTAACGGGAAGGGCCCGGCGGCGCCTTGATCGCGGTCGGAGCTGCCGGAAGAGTGACACTGGGCTGAGTCCGGTTCGCCGCACGCATAGTTGTGGGAACGTCGATCTCGCGTTCGGCTTCCGGGGCGAGGCATTCGACGAGTTCCGTAAGTACCTGTGCGGGGGTGTATGCCGAGGCGTGTACGACCCAGGTGGCGTGCTGGGGGTTGGGCCCGGCCCAGATGAGCCAGGTGGGGTTGAGGTAGGGGTTCTGGGCGGCGAAGGTGTCGAGCTGTACGCCGCCGTGGGGGCTGGCCCAGCGGATGCAGCGACCGTCGATGGTGTTCTCCCATCCGGCCTGCGTGAGGGGCTCGACGGCCTGAGCGACGGTCTTCGCTGTGATGGGGCTGCCGAGCGCGAGGTTGTGGTCGCCGCTGGAGAGGCTGTCCAGGAGCGTTCGGACCACTGGCTCGGGTGTGGTGTCGGGGAAGGCAAGGTGCCACATGCGGTCGGAGACAGGTGACTCGTACCCGGCGACGGTCCACGAGTGCTCGCCGGGCAGCGGCTCGTGGACGCGCTCGATGCGCAAGGTCTGGGACTCGTGGACCGCGTAGGTGCTTTCGTCGCGTGGCCGCCACTTGTGCCAGGTGTCGTGCGCATCGAGGAAGTCGTCGAGCAGAGCGTCGTGGTTGCCGGGATCGGCCGCGTAGACGGGGACGGCCTCCGGCTCCGGGAGAGGCGGCGTCGTCTTGTCCGGTTCGGGGAGCGCCAGGTTGCTGCGGGCCTGTGCCGCCTCCCGTTCGATGTACGTCAGGGGTGCCGGGCCGGGGTGCATCCGGTGGGCGTGGGTCTCTTCGAAGGCGCGCATGGCCTGGGCCGGGGAGGCGAAGTGCGCGGTCACCCTGCGGAGGTGGTTCTCGCCCCGGAGATGGACGGATCTGCGTTTGCGGGTTGTGCGGTAGGTGCCGACCGCGGCCATGTCGTGGCCGTCGTGGGCGTGGGCGTGGATGACGAGTTCCCCGTGAAGGATGTCGTCGTGGATCTTCTGCGCTCGGTCGGAGCGCGCGCGAATCTCGCCGGAGGTGAGGCCGCGATCCAGGTGGTGGGCCCATGTCCTCTCCTGGTCCATGGCTGCGCTGAGCCGTGGGGTGATCTCAACGGTGATGCCTTCGGCGGTCAGTCGCTTGGCGGCCTGCTTGGCCCAGTAGGGCTCCTCGTGGTCGATGCGGGCCAGGACAAGGAGGGTGTCGGTGATGGCGGTCCAGCCGGCGGCCTGCAGCGCCGCGCGGGCGATATGGGCCTGTGAGCCGTTCAGCTCGGCGGTGACGGCGAGGCGGTGCGTGGGGTGGGTGGCGAGGATGACGAAGGCGTCGATGGAGTCAGGCACGGTGGGGCGGCTTCTCTTCTCCCGGTGACCCGACCTGCATGGTCGGTGGTCCGGGGCGGGGGTTATCGGGTGGCGCGTGCGGGGCGCACAGCCGTGGTCGGAGGGCCTGCACGCGCGGCGGTTGCCGGGCGAGGCCGTGGCGGCGGTGCGGTGCCGGTGGCGTGCTGCCAGCGGGTTCGTACGGCGCCGAGGTCGGCGAGCGTTCGGCGGGCGCCGACCACGAGCTGGAACGGTGTGGTGGCCGGAGCCGTGGCGTATTGCTCGATGCGCTGGGCGGTGCGTTCGGCGGTGGTCAGCAGGGAGCGCTCCAGGACGCGTTCGGCCCAGTAGTCCGCGGCCCCGGACGTTTCGCTCAGCAGCTCCAGGACGTCGCGGGGAGGAGTCCGGTCATCCAGTACCCCGCGCTGCTGGGCTTCCCAGAGGACGGTGACGGGATCGACAGGGTCGTGGCGGCGGGCGAGGAGGGAGAGCGTTTGCCAGAGGCCGGCGTGCAGCGGCAGGACGAAGTCGTCGGGGAGTAGCCACCGCAGGGCGGCGATGGTGTCGGGGCGGGCGGTGGCCGTCGCGAGCAGCAGCCGCTCCTCCTCGGCCGCCTCGGCATCGAGCGGGAGGGGGGCCGGGTCTAGGGCCGGGGGAGGTCGTACGCCCGCGCGTGGGGGGAAGCGGATGGCTATGTCGTCCACGACCGCGGCCAGGGCGTCGACCTCGGCGAGCGTGGTCTGCACGCGATGCGGGAGAGAGGTGTCGCGGACGGTGCGAAGGAGGTGTCCGGCGGCCGACTTCAGGCGGCGGCCGGAGTGGTCCGCTTCGATCATGCGTGCGTACGCCAGTGCGTGGCTGGGCCAGGAGCAGTGCTGGATGAGGGTGTGGAGGTAGGTGGGTGTCAGCCCGCGTGCGTGTTCGCGTGCGGCGGCGAGGACCGTGGTGTGCCAGGTGGTGTCCTTCGCGTGCGTGGCGGGGTCGGGTGCCGGCAGGGCGTTGATCGCGGCCCACAGGGCGGCGTGAGCGGCGGTGGAGAAGGAGTCGGGGGCGATGCCGGTCACGTCGCCCAGTCGGTGCGGTTCGCGCAGGAGGGCTCCGAGGAGGGCCTGCTCGGCGTGGAACACCGGGGACGGCGGCACGACGGCGGCGAGATCGGCAGGGTGGGGCTCTGGGGTCTGGGGCATCAGGCGGCGAGGGTGAAGTCGTTGGGGTCGAGCGGGACACCGAGGTGGGGGGCCAGGAGGTGGCCCGCGAGAAGCGGGGGGACGGCGTTGCCGATCTGGGAGAACCGCGCGCTCTGGTTCCCGGACCAGGGGTAGTTCGCGGGGAAGGTTTGCAAGATGCCGGCCTCCTGGGCGGTGATCCGGATCGGCTTTGGTGCCGCCCGCGGTCCCGGCTCGTCGAGTGTCGGGGAGGGTTGCGCGACCCAGGTGCACTCGTTGCTCCGGTGCCCGAAGAACAGCGTGCCCGCCGGCTCGGACAGCGAACGGACAGTGGCGTGCACCTGGTTGTTGCTGCGCAGCGACCAGTCCCAGCGGCCGGTGCCGTCGGCGAGCCGACCACCATCTGGGTGGGAGCGGGGGGTGGTGTCCGGCTGTGGGAGCCAGGCGCCGTGGTCCCGGGCGGTGGACAGTGCCTTGCGGGAGCCGGACGGGAAGGGTTCCGGCCCGCCCCCGCTTCCGCCACCGGCGCACACGGTGGGAACGGGCCGGGCGGTGGCGCCCCAGCCGAGGGCTTCGGCCATGCTGACCCAACGGGCACGACCGGGCCCGAACAGGCTCTCCGATTCCTCGTGCTGGGCATGCGTGGGCGAGGGCGGCAACGCCGTACGGGTTCGGGAGGCGAGGAGGATCGCCCGCCGCCGGGTCTGCGGCACTCCGAAATCGGCCGCGTTGAGGATTCCGCACCAGGCGGAGAACCCCCACCCGCGCAGGATGCTCGTGTACTGCCTCCACAAGGGCAACACGTCCGGCACCTCCTCCATGACCACCCACTCCGGGTCCCCGACGGTGTTCAGGGCGTGCAGGTAGCGCATCGGTTCGGCCGCGAGCAGGGACCTCGGGTCGCAGCAGTTGGCGAGGAGACGGTCGCGGGTGTCCCTGCCGGCGGCGAGGTCGGTGACCGCTTGGTGGACGAGGCGTTGGTCCAGCAGGCCGAGGCGTTTGCCGGCCCGGCTCCACGCCTGGCAGGGCGGCGACGCGATCAGCCCACGTGTACGGCCGAGAAAGGGCCAGGTCGGGTAGAGGGCCACGTCGGTCCGGATCGTCACCTGGCCGGCCAATGACCTTGTTTTACACGCCCATTGGTCCCACTCCAGACCAATATCCTTAGCGCCCAGGGTTGTCAGTGCATGACTCCAGCCGCCAGGGCCGGCGAATAGGTCAATTATCAAGGTGCTAGCCAGTTGGTCACCGCCCCTTCGTCGTTCGGGAAGCAGTCACGGAGGGTGCCGGGGAGGTGGTGGAGGTGAGAGGTGGGCGATCCTGGCGGGGTTTGGATGCTGCGAGGAGGGGGTTGTCGACGGAGGGGGCCAAACTCATCGCCTTACGCTGAAGATCGCCTTCCAGTGTTTTCAGAAGCGCGTCTACTACCTCGAACCCCGAGAAGACGTATTCGCTTGCGTCCTTCAGTGGCACCTCAAGATCAGCGCTACTGTCACTACCTTTTCTGCTCAACGCATGCTTTACCTGAATGTCTTTCGCCCGGAAGTGGTAGTTCAGGACCGTCGCGTTCACCCTGCCAAGCTCGGTCATGCATTCGCCTAGCGAATCGAGCACATGGCAAGAGGTGAAAAGCGAGATTTTCTCGCCGGGGGATGCGAAATTGGAGAAGTTCTTTAGCTTCCGGTTGGCTGCAGCAGTGATATCGGACAAGTCGTCGAGGATTTCGCAGACAGTGCTCACACTGGGAATCGACGGAGGGCGCAAGGCGCGCAGGCGGAAGCGCACGCGTGCGATCTTGCTGGCCATGTCGTGGAGGCTGAGGGCCTCGCTCATATCGGTCAGGGGTGCTCCAAGGGATCGTCTGTTGTGGTCTGCGGTTACGCGGTGAGGTCGAACCCGTCCTGTGACGGCTCGGCTTCGCCGCGGCAGGCCCAGGGTGAGCAGCCGTCGACGACGCCGTGCTCCAGCAGTTCCTCCTCGTCGGTGAGCTGCGGCTGCAGGGCGGCCCGTTCGGCGGCGGTGACGTGGTCGATCGGAGCCTCGTCAAGCGGTACGCGCGAGCGGTGCAAGAATGCCTGGCCCAGCAACGGGTTCCCCACCTCGTTGGCGCGTGCGTTGCCGTTCCGGATAGCGGCGTCGAATTCCACGACGTCCGCCCATTCCGTGGGAGAGGTGTCACGGATATGACGCCACTGGGAATTTCCGTGGAAAGGGCAGCCGAGGCAGCTTGATTTCGGGGTATCGGCCAGGCCGAGCGACGTCAGATACTGGATGCAGTCGTTCCTGCTCCAGTCAAGGTCCAGAAGCGGATGCCGGTTGCGCATGTACTTGACGTCGGCGTCCTTGGCGCGATGAAACTCATCGGTGGAGATTCCTACCCACTGCTCGACATAGATTCCCTTGGGTATGCGTGCCGGGTAGGGGTAGCCGAGTAGTTCGCGAACCTTCTGCTTGATCGGCTTAATCTTATATTCACCGGTGCACTGCCTTCGCATCATTCCTGGACGCCCGTCCTGGTTGAGAATGTGGAGAGGCATCGAGGCGAACCGGTGATGCGGATTCAGTGCATCGTCACGTATGTTCCCGGCGGAAACGCGGAACACGGGAATTCCGGCAGGCTCGGCGATTTCCCGCTCCAGACGGTCCAGGTGTGCGTACACCGTCTGCGGTTCCCACCCGGTGTCGGCGAAGATCGCGTAGTCGACCTTCGGCAGGATACCTTCGGCTGACAGGGCGAGGAGAGTGCTGGACTGGACGCCGGCGCCGAGGGAAAGTGCGCGGAACTGGGGCTGATCGGAGATTTTCTGTCCTTGGGGAAAAGGGTGGTCGTTGTGCCGTGTGAATTCGGCTCCGGGTAGGAGGAGTTCCTCTGGCGGGGTGGAGTCGTTCATGGTGCTGCCGAGGTCAGCGTGTCCGGGTGGGGGTGGATACGGTGGCCGGGGCGGGCGCTGCCACCGCGTCCGGTCGGGTGACCGGGGAGTTGCCGAGGGCGGAGGCCAGGGCGGTGGTGCCGGCCGCGGTGAGACGGATCCGGTCTTCCAGTCCCCCTGGTGCGTAGACGGAGGGTGTCGAGCTCGCGGCGCGTTCGATCAGGCCGTTGCTCTCCAGCTTCCGTAGGGCGCTGATCCGCAGGGGCGTGGTGTGGCAGTGGACGTACTGCCGGCCCAGGGCGGTGCTGACCGCGATGTGTCCGCAGGCGATTTCCCGCAGGGCGCTGCGATGGGTGGCGACCAGTTCCGAGACCGGGGGGATGGGGATGCCCCTGGATCGGCGGCGGATCTCACGGGCAACGGTGTCGGCGATGTCCACGGCGTCCGCCGGGGCGAGCGCGGTCAACCTGCGGGCCTCCTGCGGGCTCTGTTCGGTGGAGGCGTTGCTCAGGAAGGCCAGGTGGCGGAGGCGGAGCAGTGCGTGCGAGAGGTCGGGGCCCTCGTAGAGCCGCTCGGCGAGGACCGCATGGAGGGCGGCGCCCGTCCCTGCGGTCAGCGCGCGGGCGGATTCGGCGTGGGCGTCGGGCTCGGCGTGCTTGCCGGGGATCAGGTAGCGGTCCATGGCGTCGTTGTGCTGCACGTACTGGTCGGCGAGCCGGAGCAGCCTGTCGACCACCGGTGTCGGGGAGGCGGTCACATCGAAGAGAAGCCCGTCGGACGGCGCGGTCATGACCGACCCTTGGGCGCCGGAGCATGCGGCTTCGTACCGGTCGCGACCGGGGCGGCCGGGGCGGCCGGCGGCGGGGGCGTCAGCGCGGTGCGTGCGTCAGCCAGGGCCTTTCGCGCACCGTCGAGGTGGACGTGCACCACGCCGCGGTGCTCGGTTGCGAGCCAGTGCTTCCGCCGGATTTTCTGCCTGGCGGTGTGGAGATACAGAAGCGGTTCGAGGGTCTGGGTGTAGTGGGCGATGGCCTTGCCGAGGTGAGCGGTGCTGACGGCGAGGGCCTCGGCCGGCGGAAGGTCGTCGCCGTTCGGGACGAGCTGGTACTCGACATCGATGGCCGTGCGCGCGGCGAGCTGACACAGCAGCTCGATGTGGCGTGTGACGTGATGCAGTCCGGTGAGGTCCGGGGTGATGCGGTGATGGCGGATGTCGGCGAGCACTGCGTCAAGGGCGGCGCCGGGGGAGGTTATCTCCTGCAGGTCGTGCGGGTAGAGCGGGCTCAGGGGTTCTCCGGTGGGGTGGTTCAGCGGCTTCCCAGAGGAAGCGGGCAGTGTGGTCGGTGCCGTGAGCGGGGCGAGGGCGGGAGGGGGTGTGCCATCCGGTCCGGGCGGGGCGCTCGGCGATCAGGCGCCAGCCCGCGCCGTGCAGGGACGCGCCGCTCTCGCCTGCCTGGGTGAAAGTAATCAGACGCGTGTATCCGAGCGCCTTGGCCGCCCGCCACGCGGCCCCGAGGAGCAACGAGTTCGCGTTGCGGGTGCCGTCGGTGGCGATGCGGGTGACTTCGAGGGTGGCGCCGTTGTCGTAGTGGCGGGCCACGGGCCGTCCGACGATGGCCACGGCGTGCAGGATGCCGGCCTCGTCGGCGGCGCCGATGGCGAAGACCTGGCCCGCAGGCGGTGGATGGTGCCGGTGCCAGGCGCGGACGAAGTCCTTCGCGTCACGGGCGCGGACCGGTACGAGATGCAGTCGGGGGTCTATGCGGCCTTCTTGAAGTCGGCCTGGGCCGGGGCGTGCTTGGCGATGGCCCGTGCGGTGATCGCCTTCGACGCCCGGGCGGACGCCGCGGCGAGCTCTTCCGCTCCGGGCTCCTGGTACCAGGGACGCAGCTCGAGCATGGCGGCGCGCAGGCCGGTCGCGAACAGGAGGGCTGTTCCCTTGGGCAGTGCGCGGATGGCGTCGGGGGGCAGGATGCGCTCCTGGCGCATGCTCACCGAGGTGGACTGCCCGGACTCGGAGTGAGAGGTGGAGGTGGTCTCCACGTCGTGATCACCGATGAGGCGGCTCAGCTTGTCCGCGAAGTCCGGGTCGTCGATCCCGCTGCCGATGACCTTGACGGTCGAGGCCGACCACATGGCGTCCATCCCCGCGTCCCCCCACACCTTCTGCCCCTGTCTGTAGGACTGGAGGATGGTGATGGGGATGATCCCGCGACTGCCCAAGTGCGAGTACAGGTCCGGGAGATCGGAAATTTTGCACACGTTTGCGGCTTCGTCGAGGATCGCGAGCATGGGTGGATCGAGGCGTCCCCCCGCCCGCTCTGCCTGGGTGGTGGCGGCGCGCATCACCGAGTCCGCGCACGCGGCGATCAGGGCGCTTGCTCCGCCACCGCCGTCCTTGCTGAGTAGGAACAGGGTGTCGGTGGAGGTGACGAAGTCGGCGGGCTTGAACTCGCGGACGTCTTGCTGGGGTGTCACCCACGCGGCGATCTCGGTGTTCAGCAGGGCGGAGGCGTACTGCCTGGCGGTTTCGTAGATCCCGTCGCGTGTCTCCGGGGGGCCTTCGACGGTGCCCTTGAGCTGAGCGGCGACGTCGGTGAAGTTGTGGTCGCGCAGGATGTCGAGGGGGGTGCGGTCGGCGGGGAAGGCGAGCCACTGCATGATGTCGGTGATCGGCCGGTCGTCGAGCGCCGCGGCCAGGATCAACTGGCCGAGGATGTTGCTGCCGGCCTTCGACCAGAAGTCGCCCTGCTGGGAGGCGTCCACCGAGGCGGCGAGGAAGTGCCCGGCCAGCCGGTTCGCACCCTCCAGAGTGGTGGCGCCCGAAAGCGGGTTCCACCACATCGTCCGGTCGGCGTGGGCGATCTGCTGCGGGTCCATCGTCCACACCCGCCCCTCAGCGGCGCGGGCCTCCTGCGTGGCGGTAAAGGCGTCGCCGGCCGCCTTGTTGGAGGTCAGCAGGACCGGGCCGGGCGCGGCGAGGACCGAGGGGATGGCGAGACTGGTTGTCTTCCCGGACCGCGGCGCCATGATGGCCACGGCGACGTCCTCGAAGCCCATCCGCACCTCGTGGCGGGTGCCCTGAAGGGTGCCGAGCAGGACGCCGGTGTCCTTCGCGTCGAGGGTCTTACTGGTCTTGAGGCTGGGGCGCAGGGCGCGCGCCTTTTCGGTGATCTGCTTGGCCAGCAAGGGCTCGATGTCCCGGGGCTTGGCCATGTCGGTGATCTTCTTCCGGCCTCCGGCGCGGGACTTGTGCCGCGCCCACAGGAGGCCCGCGCCGGCTCCGAGAGCCAGGAGCAGTGCGACGGGGACGATACGGGCGCCGATGAGCAGGGACGTTTCTCCTGCGTCGGGCCAGACCTGCTCGGGGTGCAGCAGGGCGTCGGTCGGGCGGTAGGGGGCTCGGCGGCTGCCGGTGAGGACCGCGGCGGTGTTGCCGGCCAGCCAGGCCAGGTTGGCGAGGGGAACGACGACAGCGAGGGCGCCGGCCATCAGACGCAGGACGAGGTCGTACCCGTCGGTGCCGGTAGAGGAGGAAGGGGGCAAGGGCAGCTTCTGTACGGGAGGGGATGAAGGCGGTCAGCGGCGGCGAGGGCTCCTGCGCGGTGCCGGCGGCGAGGGGTGCGGATTCGCTGACGGTGCGGGGCCTCGGGCCGCGAGGGCATCGACGCGTTCTTCCAGAGCCGTGGCGACGTAGGCGACGGGCACGTCGAGAAGGCGCCGGTTCACGAGGGCAGGGTTGAGGGTCGGCAGTCTTTCCACGCCGTCCGTACGCCAGAGGGGCTTCACATCGGCGAGCGCCGTGGTGAACGCCGTGACCAGGTGCACGGGGGCGTGCTCGTCGAACCGGGCCTCCCAGACCGGCCGGTCGCCCACGGTCACGGCGACGAGCCATGATCCGCTGGCGTTGATTCGCTCCACCCGTACGGTGTCGTCCAGGGAGATGTACGCCTGACGGCCGTCCACCGGGATCCAGCCCGCCTCGGCGAGCGGATCGTACGGATTGGACCCGATGCTCGTGGGCGCAGGGTCGGTGAGCGCGTCGGTGACCGCGGCGATCAGCTCGACCGGAGTGTGGCCGCCGAAGCTGGCGTACCAGGCGGGCTGGTCGCGCCCGGCCGCGTGGAGAAGCTTCCACCACTGGCCGCCCGGGTCTGGCTCCAGCCGTAGGAAGGCCGTTTGGTCGGGGCTGGAGAGCAGCACCCGGGGCATCAGCGGGTCGTTGCCGTGGCTCCAGCCGCACGCGCGATGCAGAGGGACGGTGATCCAGGCGGGGTCTCCGCTGCCCGCGAGGTGACGCGGGGCGACGTACGTGACTTCGACGGTCTCGGCTGCGGTGTTCATGTGCGTGCCCGGCTTCGAGGAGTGGGTGCGAGGGCCGGGCGGGGTGCCAGTGGTGAAGGGGCCTTTCGGGCAGCGGCGTTGACTTCGAGGATCACCTTGCCGTGGGTGGTCCATTCGTCGAGGGCGTGCCACTCCTCGGCGTGGTGCTCGGCGAGCGCGTCCTCGTACGCGGGGGTGCCGGGCGTCGCGGAGGGGAGGGAGTCCTGTGTTTCCAGCCATTGCTGTTCCAGCTCGTCGAGCTGGTCCAGGGCTTTGGTCAGAAGGCCGAGCTGGTAGACCCAGCGGGTCTGTACCTGGCCTTCTGGCAGCAGGGTCAGCTGTGTCTCGGCGGTGCCGAGGAGGTGGCGGGCCTCGTCGCGGAGAGGTTCGAACGCGGTGTGGGTTTCGGCGTCACGCTGGCTGGCGCGCAGGCCGTAGGCGTGGCTGTCGTGGGGCCAGCCGTCCAGGTCGGTGTTCTCGTCGGAGTAGACGTTCCATGAGTCGAGGGCCCTCTGGGCGTCCTTCAGGTAGGCGTCGAGGCGGCCGAGGAGTTCACGGTGTCTGCGGTGATCGAAGGTGATGGGGGATCTGTCCAATCGGTTCAGCGGTGAGTGGCCCGGCGGCTGGGCGCGGGGCTTGTTACGGGGATGGCTTGCTTCCGGCGGGCCGACCGTGTGCGGGCACAGGTGGTTCGGAGACGCGAGGCGTGGGCGTCGACGGCCTGCTCCGGAGGAACCTGGCTGCGTACGTGTACGGCGTTGTGGTGGCCGGTGCCCGGATCAGCGTCGGGTGCGGGCGCTGCCGGCGTGGGCGTAGGGCGGTGTGGAGGTGGAAGGCCTGGCTGAACGGTGGGAGTTACGGGACCAGGTGGCGGCGCGGGCGGTGTTGATGCGGGCTTGCTGCCAGGCGCCGAGCTGAGACGGTGTGACACTGACCGACCAGGTGCGGATCTTCGAGCTGTGCGGGACGCGTCCCCGTGGTCGCATCACCGGTTCCGGGGAGGCGAGTTGTGTGGCGAAGGCTTGGACTACGTGCAGGGGAGTGGTCGGCGTGAAGGCGCCTCGCCAGCTGTTGCCCCGGGTGTCGTTGGCTCCGGTCCACCACATCGCTGTCCCGTCGGTCTCCTGGCGGTACTGCAGCCATGCGGTGCCGTCCGGGCTGGTCGCCGAGTAGCTGTTGCCCTCGAACCGCGCGTTCCAGCCGCTTTCTGCCAGCGGCGCCCAGACGTTCGGGGCGTGGGCGGAGCGAGGAAGGGTGAGGGCGTCGGTGAGGCCGGCGACGATCTCCACGGGGGTCTGCCGGCCCAGGTGCGCCGACCACTCCTCGTTGGCCCCGGTTGCTTTGCCGTGGATCGTCCATCCGCCGGGCTGACCGTGGGGGTCGTAGGCGACGCGCAGGGTGCGGTCCGGGCTTTCCATGCGCACCGGGCCGCGCTTGGTGGACCTGTCGCGCCATCCTGACGCGCGCAGGTATTCGGATACGTGCCGGATGTCGCCTCCCCCGGCGACGGTTCGGGGCTGGACGAGGTAGTGCTGCTCGGGCTGCTCGGGGCTCCAGCCCTGCCCCTGCTTCATCCGGTTCACCGGTGCCTCCGGACGACGAGCGGTGCGGGGGTCGGGGGTGTCGCCGCGCCGGTTGCGGGCTGCGTGCCCAGACGGCGGAGGGAGGTGCGGTGTTCGTCGAGGTTTTCGCCGATGGCGTCGAGGTCGTTGGTCGCCCGGCCCAGAGCCAGCCACCCTTCGGCTGGTAGCACACCGCGCTCGGCCTGGCCCTTGGCGAACGTGCTGCTCACGGAGAGGAGTCCGGTGACGCCGTCGAGCAGTCCGTCGTCCGGGTCGAGGACGCGTGCGATGACCTGCGTCGCTTGGTGTGGAGGGAGCTGGGCGAGGTGGTCAGCGAGCAGGTGGAGCTGCCGGGTGATCTCGTTGGCCAGCCCTATCGGGTAGGGGGCGGGGTGAGACATGCTCCTCCGGGTCGGTGGACGGGTGGGGGCGGCGGCACTGCGTCTTCGCGAGGGCGGCCTCGGGGCGGGCGCCGGCCAGAAGGGACGTGCCGTCGGGGCCGGTCAGGACGCAGGTGCGCACGTAGTGGCGGAACAGGGCTGTCGCCAGCCGGGGACTGCGTAGGGCGCTGATCGGCGGAGTTATTCGGGATAGAAGGGGCTGCTGCTTCATCGGCCGCGGACCGACGGGGTGCGGGCGCCCGCCGGAGCCGGCGGGGCGGACGCCGGGATGGTGGTCGGCGTGGTCCGGCCCGAGGCGTGCTGCAGACCGGTCCCGATACCGATCGCCTCCAGTTGGGGGCCGATATTGCGCAGGGCGCGTGCCTGGGCCTGGGTGTCGTCGCCGTTGAGCCGGTAAATGCCGTCCTGCGGGTCCTGGACGAAGCCGTGGGCGAGCAGGATCGCACCGGCACGGTGGTCGACAGGTGCGGTGGCGACGCTGCCGTCCGTCTGCCAGGTCAGAACGATCCGGTCCGGCTGGGAGGGCTGGGTACCTCCGAGGGCGTTGTTGCGGACCTGGGCGAGCGCGGTGTCATAGCGGGTGAGTAGATCGCCGGCAACCTGTTCCGCGCTCAGGAACGGGTCGTCGAGCAGGGCGATTCCGTTGGGCTCGGGGACGGCACGGTACGCCTCGTCGGGCAGGGCGCGCGGGGCGACGGCGGCGATGAGGAACCCGTCTCGTTCGTCGTGCCGGTCCAGAACGACGAGTTGGGCGCCGTCCGGACGGCTCAGGAGGGCCGCCTGCTGGAGCGGGTGCTCGGCGAGGGAGGCGGCGACCAGGTCCAGGTCCCAGATCCGGTCGGAGAGGTCGGCGAGATCGTCCTTCGCCTCCGCAGGAAGGTGGGAGCTGGTCCAGGGGCCGCCGGGTAGTTCCCCGGCGAGGACGTCGGCGTAGGAGGCGAGGCGATCGGAGATGTCGTGGTGCTCGTGCATGGTGTCCTTGGGCGGGATGAGGGTCAGCGGCGCAGACCGACGGCCACCGGGGGCGGCGGGGGCGGGAGCGTGCGCGGCGGGGGCGGGCATGCGCACACAGCGGAGCGTTCGTGTTCGTTGGCCGGGACCGCCTGGGCGCAGGTGCTGCGGCCGGGGTGCGGGGCGTGCCGGTCGGCGAGCTGGTTGCGGGTGTCGGAGAGGTCGGTGTGGATGCTGCGGAGGACCTCGTCGGCGAGGTAGCGCAGCCGCCGGGCGATGTGCGGGTCGGCTGGTTCTCCGAGCCCGTCGTAGAAGTCGGCGGTAGCGATGAGGACTTCCTCGACGGCGGTGAGGATGCCGTCGTGGGGAGCGGTCAGCTCGGTCAGGGCATCGGCCGCCTCGTCCGTGGTGGTGGCCTCACCGAGGAGGTCGGCAAGGTGAGAGACGGAGGAGCCGGGCGGCAGGTAACTGGCCGGCCGGTGGTCGGTTTCGAAGTCGGCGTCGCAGACCACGTGGTGCCCCTGCGCCCGGAGACGGGCGACAGCTTCGGTGGCCAGACGGTCCTCGTCCTGGGCGGCCAGACCGGTGGGAACTCGGTGGTAGCTCTCGTGAACGCGAACGACGGGGACGAAGCCGACTCGTTGGAGGATGCTGTGCGCTTGCGCGTCGCCGTCGCGGGCGAGGAGTTCCTCGGAGTCCGGGTCGCGGCGGATCTTCACGCAGCGGTCGATACGGGGCAGGGACGTTTCTCCTACGGTGATCGGTGGGCTGCGCGTCGGGCAGCGGGTGGTTCGACGACTGCTGTGGGCTTGGCCAGCCGAGTCGCGGTGCGGCCCAGGTCTTCCTGGATGGCGTAGACGCGGCGGGCGAGCAGCAGCAGGCTGTGGGCGGTGGCGGTGTCGGCTGCACCGGCCTGGTGAGCGGTTTGGCGCGCGGTGTGCTCGATGAGCCCGCGGACCGCGGCCAGGGGACCGGTGTGCTCGTCGGCGAGCTGTGCGAGGACGCTCGCGAGCAGTGCCGTCGAGGTGGGGGCCGGCCGCGCAGCGCGGGAGGGGGTCAGGCCGAGGTCCTGCTCGATGAGGCGTGCCTCGGCTTCCAGGCGTTCCACGACGTCGTCGGGAAGGGAGTGCCAGGCACCGTCGAGGGTGATGAGGTTCGCGATCAGATCGAGGCGCCCGGGGAGAGCCTGGAAGGCAACCCACCGGCAGCTCAGGCTCTCCTTGCCGGGCAGCTCGATGGTCGCGGTTCGTGCGAGACGGTGAGCGATCTCGGACCACCAGTGTCTGGTCAGCGCTCGGTCGTCCGGGTGAAGATCGACTTCGAGGTGGAGGATTGCGTGCCGGTCACCGTTCGGGCTCGCAGCGAACGGATGCTCCAGGTACGGGTCCTGGAGGTGCTCGGCCCACTGCCTGGCCGTCCAGGTCCACTGCTCCCCGTCCAGGGTGTAGCGGTCCAGCCCCGGCCAGGCGGCAACGACCGTGTGCGACGCCAGGTCTTCGGGGGAGGAGACGGAGTGTCCGAGTGCCTCAGCGATCTGGCTGTGCGGTATGTGCACCGGTTCGTGCAGGTGGGGGATCACCGGCCGCCTCGCATGTCGGCGACATGAACCATCTGGCCCAGGGCGGTGGTGGTGTACCAGCCGCAGTCGATCAGTTCCTCCCGGCCGGCGAACTTCGCCAGGAGAGCGTCCTCCATGGCCCGGAGGTGGATCAGGCAGTCAGGGCAGTGACGCGTGAGGTGCACGAGGTAGCGGGGGTGGGCGGTGACGTAGGACTGTGCTCCTCCGGTCGCATCCCGCACCCGCCACCCGTTCTCGTCGGTCGGGGTGTGCCAGGACGGGGCGACCACACGCATCGAGTCGCCCCACAACTCACTGCCGGCCACCCCCTTGAGGACGACGACGGTGTCACCGGCCTGGAAATGCTGGTGCGTGATGTTCCGCTCGGGGGTGTGCGGGTCGGGCGTCGGCGCGAACGCCAAGGTGCGAGGAGGCTGGGACATGAGGTCCTTCCGCAGGTGGCGGGGTGGGAGCATCAATAGTCCGGAGGAACGCCGGTTTGGCTAACCGGCGATTCCCGGCTATGTTCCCCGCGATCAGCGAAACGGGTTCTCCGTCGAACGGTCGGCTTCACCGGCCGCGTCGAGGAGTTCGACCACGTCCTGGCCATCGGCGTCGCGCTGGTCGATCCACCAGCCGGCACGGCTGACGCCCCGGGCCTTCTCCTCCAGCTCCGCCCAGTCCGCCTCGTCCCAAACGCCTTCGACCACGAGCGCGGTGTGGGCGGCGGTCATCAGCTGGTGGCGGGAGCGCTCGCCCCAGGCCAGGATCCTCTCCGGGCCTTCGAGCGGCGGCATGTCGAACTGCTTCGCCCACTCTGTGGCCTTCTCCTGCTCGGCGGCCCGTTTGGCCGCGAGCCACTGCTCCTTCGAGCCGGTGTCGGCCTCGCGCGCCGCCTTCCAGCAGTCGGTGCAGTCCTTCGCCGCGAGCCAGCGTGCGAAGCCGGCCCGCCTGTCGGCCGGGCGGCCGGAAAGGTCATGGACGACCTGGTGGGAGCAGGTGTGCTTCACGGTCCACTGCGTACGGATTGCGATGGTTATTCCTACTTTCTGTCTTCTGGTGGTGTTTCAGCGTGTCCTGCGAATGGCGTTTGTGGCCGCCGTGGCGATGGCGGCGGGAGCGCTGGAGGGCTGGTCCAGGTGCAGCAAGGTGGTCCCCGGCAGGTGCCGGGACTCCTCGGTGAGCGTGAGTTGGAGTACGGCGCAACCGGCGGTTGTGAGCTGCTGGATGCGGGTGACGGCCTGGGCCGTTTCGTCGCTGCCGTACCGGGCGTCGGTGACGATGACGAGGAGTCGGCCGGCGCCGGGGCGGCTGAGTTCCAGGCCGTGGTCGAGGGCGTCGATGGCGTCGCCGAGATTGTGGCGGCCACCGGTGGCCTTGAAGTTCGTGACGCGCTCCGGTGCTCGGTGGGTGGGTCGGGCCAGTGCGGTCAGGTGCTTGTCGTAGGCGATGGTGGCGGTGAGGGAATCGGGGTCGGTCAGGGCGGCTGCGCGTGCCACGATCCAGGCGGCGGACGCGACGGGCGCGCAGGCGGCACGCATCGAGGCGGAGACGTCGACGGCGATACCTACACGCAGCGGCGGGGTGGGGGCAGCCCGGCGGCGGGTGTGGGTGAACGGCTCCGCGGTGGGGACCGATCCGGCCGCGAGCTGGGCGTCGCGGGCGAGGGCTGCGCGCATGGTGAGGCGGCCGGGCGGGGTGGGGCTGGTGGTCCGCTCCTCGATCCGCTCGCGGTAGGCGGCGGCACGCAGGGCGCGGCTCAGGCGGGCGGCGGCGCTCTTCTCGGCGGCGGTGGGTCTGCGGGTGCGGGTGACCGGGGTGCTGTAGGGCGCCGGTGTGCCGTCGGGGTTGACGGTGGTGCCACGCGGGTTGAAGACCGACTTGGCGGTGGCGGCAGCTCTGCGTCGCAGGCCGGCCCGCTGAGCGCGCTCCCGAGCCTGCGCCTTGGACTTCGCGGCTACGGCGTTGGTCGCTGCCTCGTGTGCTGCGAGGTCGGCGGCGTCGGTGGCTGCCGTGCTGTCCATGACGACCCGCACGGCGCCGGACAGCAGATCGGCGAGACCCGCTGGCACGGGCAGGGTGGGGGCCGCGGCGTCCAGGGCGTCGACCCATTGTTGACCGTGCGTGAGCATGGTCGGGCCGTCGTGGTCGGCGCACTGGTGGGCTGCGGTCCAGATGCGGGTGAGGGTGGCCAGCAGGTCTGCGCCCAGCACCTTTTCGCATAGATCGGCGACGGCCTGCGTCTCGCCGGCGTCCAGGATGCCGACGTCACGGCGGCCGAGGATCAGGGCCGCGATGCCAGCGGCCTGTTCGATGCCCTGGAGGGTGGGGTGGGTGATGTCGGGCATGACCAGGGTCCGGGCACTGGTGCGCAGGTAGGTGCGGTCCGTGGGCCGCGTGATCAGGTGTGCGCCTTCGACGCGGCTCTCCTCCAGCAGGAGCGCGGCCTCGACGACACGGGGGTCGGCTCCGGCAGGCTGCGTCCAGACGGAGTGGGCCGCGTGCGCGGCCTCGTGGACGAACACTCCCCAGGCGGCGGGATACCGCTCCTCGTCGCCCACGATTCGCGGATGGATCTCGTGAGGCTTCAGCGGGGCGAACAGCCGGGCGTCGAATTCGACCTCGCCCAGGGTGGGGAAGAATGCGGCCGGTGCGCCGCTGCGCGTGCCGGGGCGGCAGGTGACGAGGAGGTCCTGGCGGCCGGAGAGGGCGACCAGCCGGTCACCGAGCTCGGCTCCCACACGCAGCCACGCGGCGGGGGAGGTGCGGGGTTGCGCGGGTGGGGCGCCGTCGTCGTCCCAGCGTGCGAGGTCGGCGTCGTCGTCCTGGGTGGTTGCCGGGGGCTGGACGTGGTGGTGGGCGCTCATCGCGAGCGGCCCCGAAGCGCGGAGCTGGTGCTGCCCGAGGGCTGCCGGGCGGCGGAGGCGGGGAGCTGCTTGCCGAGGGTGAGGGGCGCGATCTTCTTGACACCGACAGCCTTGATGACGGCATCGGCGACGATGTCGCGATCCTCCACAGGAGCGATGCCGACCAAGTTCGCCAGCGCGGCGCTGGTGCCTAGGACGGCCTCGGTCTTCTGGTAGCTGAGCAGTTCTCGCAGTTGGGGGGCCCAGCCCAGTTCGCCGAGTTCGACCTGGTGGGCGAGGTGTCGGGCGACCCGGACCACCCGGGCGTCGATCCTCAGTGCCAGGGCGAGGTCGTAGTCCGTGCCGATCTGGATCTGCACGCTGAACCGACTCGACAGCGCCTCCGTCAGAACGGCACCGTGGACGCCCGGGTTGTGGCCCGCCACCACGTAGAAGCCCGGCTCGGCCTTGATGGTCTCGCCCTTGTGGGCCTTGACCTGGATCTGCCGGCGCCCGTCCATCGCCGGATACAGCGCCGCCAGCACCTTCGGCGAGACGAGGGTCGCGTCATCGATCAGCAGGGCGCGGCCTTCGGTCATTGCGGTGACCAGCGGACCGTACTGGAAGACGTAGGCGCCGGAATCGGCCTGTGTGTACTCGCCGATCAGGTCTCCGACCGTGGTGTCGCCGTCACCGGCGACGGTGAGCAGGTCCGGGAAAGCAGCCTCCACCAGACTCGTCTTGCCGGTGCCCGGAGGGCCGTAGAGCAGCACCGGCACGTCGGCGTCGCGCAAGCGATTCAGGGCCTCGACGTCGGGTAGATCGGCCAGCTCCCGGGGGTGGTAGACCTGGCCCCCCGGGCGGCGGATCGGGCCGGTCTGCTTCGGCGTGGCTGCGGTGGGCATGGTCGTGCGGGCCGTGGCCGCCCGGGCGCGGGGAGCGTGGGTGCCCGGTCGGCTGATCACAGCGGTTCGCGCGGCTGCGGCAGTTTGCGCGTTCGCGCGGAACTCCGGTTGCCCGGCGCCGCTTTGGTCGGCCTCACCGCGTCGCACCAGGGTGAGGGCGGCATTGCGGACGGCGCCGTGGGAGTGGCCCAGCTGCCTGGCCATGTCGCCGATGGTGAGCGCATCCGCTGGCCGGTTGGCCAGCAGCCGGGCCACTTTGACCCGTAGTTCACCGCCCTTCGTGCGCGTGGGGCTGGTAGGCGGTCCGGGTATGGTCAAAACGCGTGTCCTTCAACAGCTCTGAGTGCGGGCGGAGTTGGCGATGCAAGGTTCACGGACTGTGCTGGCATTGGCGACCGCGACAACCGGGGCGTGCGGTGGCGCTCATCGGCCGACCGAGGGCTCGGCCCAGGGGCACGCGACGGCCGATGACGAGCAGCTCCCTGGCTTCGGAGCGGCCCCCTCTGTACCAAGTTCCGTCGCTCGGCAGACGCAGCCCGGCGTCTCTTCGAAGCCGGACTGGAGCAGGATTCGCCGGGCTGCCGCGTTGTAGCGGGTGGTGGTGATCTCGCCGGTGATGCTGTGCCGGATCGGGATGAACGGCTCTGCTGGTGCTTCTTCGGGCACGGTGGATTTCCTGTCAGTGGTGGCGGGAGGGCCTGCCGGCGAGGGGCGGCGGAACGGGTGGTGAGGTGGCCACGGAGGGGCGCGGTCGTGCGCGCGGAGCGGGGGTGCGATGCGGGGGGAGGACGGCGACCGTCGCCCCGAGGTCCTCGGCTGCGTCCTGGACTTCGCGGGTGAGAAACTCGATCTGGCGGCCCAGCGTGGAGAGCCGGGCGGCGGTCTGCCGGCCTTGAGCGGTCTCCAGAGCACTGGCGAACTGCGCGCTCGTCTCCAGGAGTTCCTGTAGCCGGATCATGGGGCCGGCAGCGTAGCCGCGCTGGACGGCGCCGAGAAGAGCGTTCGATGCGTCACCGGCGGTCCGGCCTTCGACGACATCGCGGATGAGGTCCTGCAGGGACATCTCTGGCGCCGGTGCGGGGCGGTTGTGCCGGGAGTGGTCCGGGCGCAGGACGCCGGGCGGGACGGGAGCGGGCAGGTCCTTGCCCGCCTCGTACTCATGGGTGTAGTGCCCGATGACCTGCCAGCCGGGTACGCCCGGGTCGCCACGCAGGGCGACCACTGTGGAATCTTCGCCTTCGACCAGGTAGGCGAGGGTGATCGGCTGCCCGTCGGCCGCGTACCACGACTCGGTCAGCTCCAGCTCACCGCGCCGCTGCGCGGCCACGGCCATGTCGGTCCACTTCTGTCGTTCCTCGTCGGTGAGCGGACTTGTCTGATGCCGGCCGCCGTCGCGCTGGTCGGCCAGGTTGCTGGCGATGTAGCCGTGGTCCGCCCAGACGGTGAGGTGGGGCCACAAGGCCGCGTGCTGAGCGCGCTCGTCCCCGGAGCCGGGGTCGACGGGTCGGTCGAGGACCCGGCGGATCTCAGCGGTGGAGGCGGCCAGGCCGTCCAGTACGGCTCGCCACCCCGCCAGGTGCCGGGCCGGGGGCAGCTCGTCGAGCACGAGGCGGGCGACGTCGAGGAGGGCCTCGGCGTGCGGGGCGAGATGGGTGCGGTACGCCTCCACCGCGGCCTTGTCGCGGTGGGCCCGCGCGGCTTCCGCGGCGCCGGGGTGGACGGTACGGCCGTGGCGATCACACGTGTTGTCGAGCGCGACGTCGGCCGCGAAGCCGATCACCGACATGCGGATGCAGAAGTTGCCTGCGGCGTTGGAGAGTTCCGCGGCGCTCGGCCTGGGTGTGCCAGGGGGCGGAGTGCTGGTCACTGTCATCGGGCCCGCCCGTCGCCCGATGCCGTCAAGTGCACGGTCGGTGCGTAGGACGGCCTCGGCGGGATCGGCCGGGCCGCCGGCGCGGAAGTCGTCGGTGCAGTGACGTCACGCTGAGTTGTTGTAGCGGCGGCAGCCTGGGCGAGACGGCTGCGGCGCTCCGTGAGTCCATTCGGCCGGACGGGGCGCGGTGCGGTGGCGGAGAGGGCTGGATCGAGGCGGAAGTCGGCCTGCACGGTAAAGCCATGGAAGGAGGCGACGAAGCCGTGCGCCTCGTGGACGCCGAACGCGAAGTGGGTGTCGGGATGCAAAGGTGCGGGAACCTCCTGAAGGGGGTGCGGAACAGCGGGGGAAGCCCGGTCGCGGCCTAACGTCCGGGTGTGTGGCCGGTTGCCTTGGGAGGCGCCGGAGGCGTGATCGAGTGCGATGTCGGAGCCGTTCGCGGATGAGGCGTGTCGTATTTCTCGCGCAGACTGCGGATGTCGGCCTGATCCGCGAGGGCCAGGGCGTCCAGGCAGCGGCTGGCAGCGGCCATCAGCATCTTGGGTGGGGAGTCCGGGGCGGCAGTCCGGTGTCGGCCTTCCCATCGTGCGATGTCGACGAGGAGATGGCTCATCTCGCGGACGACGGGGAAGACGGCGTCCAGGAGGTGCTGGGTGACGGCGCTCACCTCGGCGGGCGTCCTGGCCGCGGCGAGTGCTGCGACGTACGGGCCGGGGTCCAGCCTCGGCGAAGGAGCGCTGGGCAGCGGGTGCCGGGCGAGGAAGTCCTCGGAGTCCCTGCGGGCCCAGCGCCGTAGGTCGTCGCGTGTGGCGGAGCCGGTGTACGCGGCGGCGATCTGTTCGGACGTCCTGCCGACGTTGTCGTACAGCTCGAAGTCGGGGTGAGGGGGCAAGGAACCTCGGGTCGGTGGTGGTGTGTGCTGGGGTCAGCGGGTCCGGGGACGCGCAGGTCTTTCCGGCGGTGTGGCCGGGGTGATTCTTCCGGCGAGGGAGGGCGCGTGACGCGGGGGCGGTGATGTTCTGGCCGCCCAGCCGGGATCGTGGGGAGGGTGCGTGCTGCCGAGGAGCGAGGGCCGATCGTCGAGTTCGTCGAGCCACCGGAGAAGCGTCCGGAGGTTCTTGTCGGGTCCGTAGGCGAGGTAGGTTCCATCGACGCTGTCGCAGCCGAACCACTCAGCAACCCGCAGACGGACAAGGGAGTTGACGCGCCCCATGTGGATGCTCTTGCCCCGGGCTCGAGCCTCGCGGGCGAGCCGTTCGGCGACCGGGCCGAGCTTCCACTGCGTGGTTCCCGCCAAAAACAAGGTGTCGAAATCGTCCCAGGGCATCAGCCCGGGTTGATCGCAACCGTCCTGCGCCGCGTAGGCCGCCGGGACGCCTAGTTCGCGGATGCGGGCCAGCCACGGCTGCGACTCGGTGAGAGTGGCGACGGCATCGAACGGTGCGTCGGGGGCGAGCGCCCACAAGCATCGATCGGGCCCGTAGCGGCCTATGGTGCGAGACAACCAGGCGAACCACCGCTCGGCGCCGGGCCAGTAGCGGCCCTTGCCGTCGCTGCCGAATCTGCTGTTGTCGCACGCATACAGCGCGCCTGGCGGGATGCGGCTGCCCTGGGCCGGGGTGGTCATACAGCCCAGGCGCCCGATGCTCATCGCCGCCCGTATGTCAGGCCCTGAAGGAGTGCCGAGGTATCGCAGTATGCACCTCCCCCGGGAAAGCCGTGCGGTGACGCCGACGGGGAGGGGCGGGTGGGCTCCAAGGGGTGCTGAGCCGGCTGGGTTGGCGAGTGCGCGAGCGGTGGGGCTCATGGCCCTTCACCGACGGTGGACCGCCCCGGAGGCATTGGCGGGTGCGGGGGTAGCCGGCCGTGCGGGTGGGGCGGGTGCGGTAGGAGCGTCTGGCGGGGTGTAGCGGACGTCGACGCCGATGCCTTTGGCCGCGAGCTTCTGAGCGACGGACTGAATCCGCAGCGCGCGCTCCCTGTCTCCGTACGCGGCGGGCAGGAGGAACGCGCCTTGGTGTGGGTGGTACTGGAATCCGTGGGCGTACATAGTTCCCCGGGCGTCCGGCGGGATGCTCTCGTACGGTGCCCCGATGACGCCGTCGGCATAGCGGGCAAGGGTGATGACCCGGTCGGTGCGGGCCGGGGCGGCACGCTGGGGAGGATCGGGCTCTTCCTTCATCTTCTGGAGCACCTCCAGCCGAGCCTGCTTGTACCGCGGGAGGAGCCGACGGGTGACCGCGGCGGTTGCGCGCACGGGGTCGGTGGGCACAGCGATGCCGGAGGGCTCCTCGACGCCGAAGAAGTGGTGGCGCTTGATCCCGGACCAGTCCGGTGCAAGCGGGGCGACGACGACCTCGTGGGGGAATCGTGGCCGATCGGTGACGTACAGTTCCTGATCTTCGGGGCCACGAAGGACGGCCCCGTGTCCGACGTACGTGCTGGCGAGGTCCGAGACATGTCCGTTGTCCCAGAGCCGGGTGGTCGTGGGGAACTGGTCCTCGTAGCGGGTGTAGTGCTCGTAGGTGCTGGTCCAGTCGCCGGGCAGGCGGGCGGCCAGCGCCGAGGCGAAGGTTTCGAGGGTGGGCACAGGAGGGGCTTCCGGTCTGCGGGAATGGTTCATGCGGGCCACGGTCGGGCGTCACCGCGTCTGTCGTGTGGTTCGTGACGCGAGTGGTGGGGCGGGGACGGTGCGCTGGGGTTGAGTGGTGGCGGTGGCCCGCTGGTATGCGGCCAGCGTCGCCTTGAGGCTGGTGACGGCGTCGGCGCGGCGGGCGGCCAGGATGTCGATCAGGGTCCCCGAGGTCTGCAGGATGCCGAGTGAGTTCGGCACGACCTTTCCGGCTGCGGCACAAGTGGTGCGAGCTACAGGTGGTCGAGGTCGTTGGTGTCGGGGAACCCGTTGATCTCGTCGTCGAGGGTCTCCTGCCGGTAGTGGAAGACGGCTTCTTCGAGGGAGGCGAGCCGCTGAATTCCGGGATGCTCGCGGAAGGCGTCGGTGCGGTCGGCGACGTACTGCTGGTTCTCGGCCTCGGAGGTGAGGATGTGTACGGCGTTGCGGGAGCAGATCCGTCCCCACTGTGTGATGTCGGTGGGGGTGGCGTCCTTCATCCACACCCAGATGCCGTTTCCGAGCTTCAGCACGGAATCGGGGTGATACAGGCCGCCGGACGTGCGGCGGCGGCGAGGGCTGTGGCGGGCTCCCATGTCCCGGACGAGCCCCTGGCAGCCCTTCGTGAGTGCCAGGGGGAGGAGGTCCTTGTTGCCGGCCAGTTCCTTGGCAAGCTCCCGCTGCAGTTCCTCGGTGTGGATGCGTCCGCGGTCGGTGGTGATGCGTCGGGCGACTTCCAGGACGAGCGTGCGCAGCGCATTGTTGGCGATCTGGGTCCCGGCAGGTCACGCTCCGCCCATACGGAGGCGGCTTCCGCCAAGGCGCTGGATGCGTGCTCGATAGTTTCTCGCGTCACCGCCCGACCGGGTGGCGACAGGTCGGGATCGTAGAGGGTAAAGGTGCGGGTTCCACGGATTTGGGCGAGCGAGGGGAGGATCTCGCACAACAGGTGTGTGGCGACACGGCGCTGGCGTATCTCCTCCTCCTGCCGTGCCTTGTGCTCTGCCCAGGCACCCTGCAGAGTCAGTTCCCCGTCCGCCACGCGGGTGGCGAGGGCGGGGTCCGTCATGCGAAGCTTGGCCAGCTGTGCTTCCGCCGACTCCGTCTGCGCCTTCTTCTGTCGGGCGACTTCGTAGGCGCGGTCCAGTCCGACGGTGCCGCTGATCACGGAGTCGACAAGGTCGGGCGCGTACTGCCAGACGACATTCGCTCTTCCGATGACAGCGCGCGCGACTCCGAGCTGCTCCTCGATGTCTCGGACCGTGTGTCCCGACTCGGGACGCGCTTCCTGTCCCGAGTCGGGACGAGCCGTCTGTCCCGAGTCGGGACAGGCGTAACCGAGGCTCGCGCGGGCTTTGACTGTGATCATCGCGCACATCCCCTTGGAGAAGCTGCGGCGCTTGAGGTTCACAGACAGGCTGTAGATATCGATCCCGGCGCCGTCGTAGGTGACGAATACCGGTTCGATGTTGAGGCGTTCACAGGCCGTCAGGCGACCGCGACCGTCGAGGATGCGGCCCGAGCTGTCCAGAACGATGGGCTGGAGAAGGCCGTTCTCCTGGATGTCGTGCATGAGCACGGCCAGGTCGTCTTCTTCCAGCGGTGGGATGAGGGAGTTGGTGGGGTGGGATTCGATGATGGGTCTCCGTGGGGTCGGTGTTTCAGTGCATGCGGGCATCGGTGTCGAAGAGCGCCAGCTCATAAGCGTGCAGGTGGTGTTGCACAACGAAGGATCGTCCGGCGACTTTCCACAGGCCCCGGCCGCGGTTGAGGTGCGCGATGGCGTCCATCTCCACGGAGGTCAGGCCGAGGAGGGAGGCCGCGGCGTGGAGCTGGTCGGTCTCCTGGCGGTAGATGATGCGGGTGCTGCAGTCGGCGAGGAGTCCTTCGGCCAGGGCTCGGCCCTGTGATCCGGCGTCGCCGGCGGTGAGCAGGTCGCTGAGCCGGTGGATGACCATCAAGTTCGCGATGCCGAGGCCCCGGGAGAGTTTCCATTGGGCCTGCATGCGGCGCAGCAGGCCGATGTGCCTCATCAGGCGCCATGCCTCGTCGTACACGATCCAGCGTCGGCCGCCGCCCGGGTCGGAGAGCGCGGACTCCATCCATGCGCTCGCGCAGGTCATCGCGAGGACGAGTGCGGTGTCGTCGCCGGAGCCGCCGAGCCGGGACAGGTCGATGCTGAGCATCGGCACGCGCGGGTCGAAGCGCACGGTGGAGGGGGCGTCGAACATGCCCGCCAGGTCGCCGCTGACCAGCCTGCGCATGGCGTGGGCGAGGTCGCGGGCGGCGTCGCCGAGCCGGCCCGCCATCGTCCCGGCCGCCTCGTCGAGCGCGGCCGGGTTGTTGAGGGTGGCGGCGACGTCTCCGAGGAGCGGGGTGCGGCACGTCTCGGCGGCGCTGGTGACGACTGCTTCGAGGGCGATGTCCAGGGCGGTGTGCTCCATGGGCATGAGGTCCCGGCCCAGGACGGTTCGGGCCAGGGAGCCGAGGAGGAGGAGCCTGCGTTTGCGGATCTCCCCAACCCAGTCGGCCTCGGAGACGTTCTCCGGGCGCGGGGCGGCGTCCAGGGGGTTCAGCCTTCCGGGCAGCCCGGGACCGAGGGCGACGGATCGGCCTCCGAGGGCGTTCGCCACGGGCGTCCACTCGCCCTTGGGGTCGCACGGTACGTAGACGCGGTATCCGAAGGCGACCGACCGCAGCGCGAACGACTTGGCGAGTGCGCTCTTGCCCTGGCCGATCACACCTGCGAGCAACAGGTTCGGATTGGTGAAGCCCTCGACCTTGCCGTACAGCTCGAACGGGTCGTAGACGAACGACGCTTCGGCGTGCACGTCGCGGCCGATGTAGATGCCGGCCGTGCCGAGGCCGCCCTCGGCGAGGAAGGGGTAGGCGCCGGCTGCGACCGCGGTGGTCATGCGGTGGGCGGGGAGCCGGAGCCGGTTGCCGCGCCCGGATGCCGGCCCGGGGCGACCGCTTGGCGGGTAGAGCGCGGCGGGCATCTGGTGCTCGGCCAACGTGCTCTCCGCCGGGCGTGCGCTGATTTCCGAACGCACCTTGGCGGTGGCCTCGGCGAGCTGTCGACGAGCGGCTCTACGGCCGGCGCGGTCGATGCCGTGGGGGGTGAAGAGGGGGCTGGCAGATGCGCGACGAGCACGTCGGGCGGGCCGGTGGCTCATCGGGGGCCCTCGATTCTGCGGGTGGTGCTCATCGCACGCAGGCCGTGGTGTGCGGGCGGAAGTCGGTAGGGGTGGTCTTGCGGCGGACGACGTGCCCGGCAGCGAGGTGGCGCTGGCAGATCGTGAGCACGGGTGGGCCCTCGGGCAGTCGTTCGGGCCGGCACTCACTCGCCTCGGTCCCCTCCGTGTTGGCGGGTAGCAGGTGGAACGCGGCGTGGACCTCGCTGGTGGCCTGCCAGAGACGGGTGTGCGCGGCGGCGAGGTGGCGGCCGGCGGCGGGGTGTGGCGGACGGGTGGCCTCGCCGAGCTGGTCCAGGAGGGGCAGCAGGGCGGTGAGGTGGGCGTGGAGCACGTCGAGGTGCTGGCGGGTCGCCGGTGGGGGCGGGGTGCTGGCCGACGGGGCGAGGGCTCGGGCGTGGTGGCGTACTCCGGCGCTCGCCGCGCGGAGGTAGGGGTGCGCATCGTCGTGCGCGGGCGGGTGGGGCAAGGGGGCCTTTCGGGTGGGGCCGGGCTCAGGCGAGGCCGTACTTCTTCTGCGCGTCGGTCCGCGCGAGGGGAAGGGCGGAGAGAGTGAAGGCGTTGGGCTGCTGGTAGTTGAGCCGTCGCAGGTCGACTCCGGCGGAGACAGCCGCGGTCTCGATCTGGGCGCAGGCGGCATCCAGAAGCGCGTCCGTCTCGGCGGTGACGGTGACCAGACCGGTCATGGCGACATCAGCGTGGCCCGCGATCAGCTGCCGTTCCCGCGCTTTGACGTCGGCGTACTCGACGGAGTCCTCCTCGGAGTCCACCTGTCCCCGGCGGGTGCGTTCGGTGGCGTCGGCGATGATCGCGGCCTTGCGCCGCTGGACGTCGCGCAGCGCGGACTCGATTCCCTGCGGCACGTATATAAGGGAGAGGCTGCGGCGCACGCCGGCCGTGAACATCAGGCCATGCAAGAACCCGGCGTTCGTCTCGGTGCGCGGCCAGTTCTCCACCCAGTACGTCGTATGCCTCGCGCTGTCGGTGGCGAGACGGTCGTACTCCTCGACCTGGACAACGGGCCCGGCCGCGCTGGGGTGGGCTTCGGCGCGGCCGGTCTCGGACCACTGCTGGAGAGAGGCGAGTGCCTTCGGGTCGTAAGCCGTGCGGACGACGGCGGCGATCTCCCGCGCGCTCAGCCAGCCGGTGACTTGAAGACCGGCGGTCCGGGCCGCCTGCGCGATGCTGGCAGTCGTCTGCGCCATGACGGTGATGGCGCCGGGCAGTCCTCCTCCGGCCTGGCTGATCAGCCGTCGGGCGGCCCGGAGGTCGAGGGAGATGGCGAGGTAGGTCTCGTGCGGAGCGGCAGCGGGTCCGGCCGATGCGACCAGTTCGGAGTAGATCTGCCCGGCGACCGGAGTCTGGGACTGCCCGTGCTGGGTCCAGTGGCGTGCGAGGGTGTCGCCGGAGTCGGGGACGGTGCGCTCCAGCACCTGCACCGTGGCGACGTGTCCGGTGCGGGCGATACCGGCCAGCGCCCGCCCCCAGCCGCTCACGTGCGCGTTCTGGGTCGCCGGGTCGAGAAGTACGAAGGCGCGCGCGCTGACGCGGGCGATGGCGGTCAGGGTCTGCTGATGCGGGTCGTGTACGGCGGCGGCACCGTTGGCGGAGTCGCCGGGCGTGACTACCTTCAGGGAGGCGGCTGTGCCGGGCAGGTGCAGGAGGCCGTCCTGCCGCGGCCGGGTGACGGGTCGGGCCAGCCAGAGGGTCTGGCCCGTACGGCGGCGGTGTGCGTAGCGGGCGACGATCGGCGCCCAGTCGATTAGGGAGCGGCCGTGGCGGCGGATCGCGACGAGTGCTGCTGCGGTGGCCCATAGCGGGGTCAGGGCGACAGCGCCGAGCAGGCCGGTGGTGACGACCGTCATCAGAAGCAGGGCCACCATCGAGGCCGCGAGTGCGAGTTGGGGCAGGGAGAGGCCGAGGAGGACGCCGCGGCGCGAACGGTGCGGGAACTTCACCGTGACCGGGGCGACGGAATGATCAGTCAAGGGGGTCCTGGTGGCGCGGTTGGAGCCTGGGGCGGGGGCACGGTGCGCGCCTCCCGCCCCAGGTGTCGGGCGGCGGATCAGAGGCCGGTCGGAGGCGGTGGCGGTTGGCCCGGCCCACTGAACGTGGCGTTCGGCGAGCCCGTCGGAGGTGTGCCCTGCGGAGGCGGGGTTGTGGTCGGCGGGGTGCCCTGCCACCCGCTGTCCTGGCCGGGCGCGGCATGCGCTCCGGGTCCGGTCGATCCCGGGCTGCCGCCCAACTGTCCGCTGGTGTCGTCGGACACGCTTGTCGGCGCGGGCTGGACGGCCTTCTCCAGGCCGGTCTTCACGGGGGCGATGCCGGGCGAGAGGTTCGTCCCGTCGTTCTGCGGACCCTTGTTCTCCTGGTCGTCTCCGCCGGTCGGATGGGCGGCAATGTGTCCAGGGAATCCACCCACGCCATCCGGGCCTTGCGGGGCGGCACCGGCGGCGGCTGTGGCACCGCCGCTTCCGGCGGCGCTGATAGCCGCGGCGCCCTTCCGGACTGCCTTCTCGGCGTGTGCCCGCGCGATCTGGGCGCCGGCGCCACCGGCACGGTGGATGGATTCGCCGTCGGTGCCCTCCGATGCCCAGTGCACGAACTTGAAGACGGCGTAGGGACAGAGCAAGACCAAGATCATGATCACGATGCCGGCCATGAAATCCGCGAGCGCGGCAATCCCGTCCGTGGCTTCGGTCTTGCCGAGGGCGGCGATACCGAGGACGAAGATCACGGTCATCAACAGCTTCGAGACGACGAGGGTGGCAGTGGCTTCGATCCAGCCCTTGCGCCAGCGCCGGGCGGCTTCCCAGCCGCCGCCGGCGGAGGCGAAAACGGCCAGGGTGACCATGACGAGAATGCCGATTTTTCGGACCATCATGACGCACCAGTACAGGAACGCGCCGACGGCGGCGCCGAGCCCGACGGCCACCGGTACGAGCCACCCCATCTGAGCCAGGGCCCCTAGCGCGCTGACCTTGATCATGCGGCGAATGGCCGACTCAAGGTCGGTGTGGGCGGCTTTAAGGAGGCCGTCGCTGAGGGCGTCGACCACTTCGACGGCCACGGTGGTCAGCGCGATGGCGGCGAAGGCGAAGAGGATGCCGGAGACGGTGCCGGTGAATGCTTGTGTCAGTGCTTGTCCGTCGCGCCGGATCGCGGCCCGGACCAGCTGTGCGCAGAAAGTGGCGACCGTGACGGTCAGGCCCAGCGGCAGCAGCATCTCGTAGTTGTCGACGAACCAATCGGCGGTGAGGTCGACCTTCGTGGTGGTGGTGACCGCCTCGGCCGCCAGGTCGGCAGCGGTGGCTGCCAGCTCAGCGGTGGACTTCGCCAGCCAGTTCCCCAAGGACTCGGCCGGGTTGGAGGCGAAGTCGGCAGCGTCGCCGACGGCGCACAGTGTCCCGGTCAAGGGCAGATCGCAGAAACCCACGGGGTGGTGCTCCTTTCGGTGTCAGATGCGGGTCACTGCGTGACGTTCGGGGCGACGGCGGCCAAGGTGCAGTCGTGGGAGGGGCGGCACTGCACCGCAAGGGTCACGGCGCGGTCCTCGGCTCCGCCGCCGCCCTTCCACGTGATGCGCTGTTCGCCGTTGACGGTGACGGCGTAGATGTACGCCTCGGTGATGGCTGACGGGTTCTCGGCGAGCGCCTGTTTGAACGCGCCGGGATAGTGGCCTTCGGGGGTGTTCGCCGTGGCGTGCTGGTCCTGGTCGGCCATCCGCAACCACAGCACCGGATCGGGGACTTGGCCGGCGACCGAGGACCAGTCCTGGTAGGCGGACTCCTTCGTCATCCATGCCCGCATGAAGGCGAGTTGCTGGTCGCGGCTGGTGGTGCGGGTGTCGTAGGACCACAGCATCCGGGCCGCCGCCTTGGCATAGGTGACTGGGTCGGAGATCTGCGGGGGAGCAGGAACCGGCCCGGTGGTGGAGGAAGGCTTCGGCACGGTCGTGGTGGAGGACGGGCTGTCCGCCGGGGCGGGCGCGACGGTCTCCGGAGGTTGGTGGCCGGTGTCGCTTCGGGTCAGCAGGGCGATGATCACGGCGGCGGCCAGGAGCACGGCGGCAACCGCGGCGACGACCGCGATGCGACGAGTTGCCGACCAGGTGGCCCCGTACGAGGAGAGGGAGGGTAGTCGCGGCATCAGTGGACCTGCGATCCCAGGGTCGAGAAGAAGGCCACGACCCCGTTCGCTGCGCCCAGTCCGAGGGCTGCGCCGGCGGCGACGACCGCGCCCTTCTTCCCGTTGGCCTCGGCCTGGTGCCCGCCGGTGTGGTGGCCCCAGGCCCACACGCCGAGCGAGATGGCGAGCGCCCCGACGACGGCGATGATCGCGAACAGGTTGATGGAGCTGACGACGGTCGTGAGCACGCTCAGGCCGGGCAGGCCGCCGTCCTGGGGCGTGATGCCCGGATCGAATGCGAGGGGGGCGCTGTGGTGGGTGACGGACATGGGTGTTGGCGGGCTCCTTACGTGCGAGGACCAGGCGAGGATCGGTGTTATGCGACGCGGCGGGCGGCGAGGATGGTCCAGTCCTTGACGGGGGTGATCCGAACCGGCTTGGAGGTGCGCGGTGCCTCGATGACGAGGCCCTCGCCGAGGTAAATTCCGACGTGTTCGGGCCGGGTGGGGATGCCGCGGCTGAAGACGAGGTCCCCGGGCTCCAGATGGGAGAGCGAGATCGCTTTGCCCTCACGGACCTGGGTGTACGTGGTGCGGGTCAACGTGATCCCGGCCTGCGCGTACGCCTGCTGGACCAGGCTGGAGCAGTCGCAGCGGCCCATGGGGTCCGGGCCGTGCGCGGCGGTGCACGAACCACCCCACTGGTAGAGCGTCCCGAGCTGGCGCATCGCCCACTTGATGGCCGTCCGGGCTTTCGGATCGGTGTTGGCGGGGATGGAGTAGCCCTTGGGGACGCTTCCTTCGGGGATGCGGCCGAAGCTGGACCCGTCCGGGGTGCCCGCGCAGCCGGTCACACCCGTCGACGCCTTCCCGGCCTGGCCTTTGTCGGTGCCGTGGCCGGGGAACGTCCGGGCGATGGCGGTCTGCAGCGCGGTGGCCAGGGGCTCCCACTGCGCGTACGCGTCCGGCAGCCCGGACTTCTGCACGGCCTGGGCGGCCTGGGGAATCGTCATCTGCTGCCAGCCGGGCACCTTGAGCAGGTGCGTGAAGAACGCCTTGCTCGCGTGGACCGGGTCGTGGATCTGCTCGGCGGTGCCCCACCCCTGGGACGGGCGCTGCTGGAACAGGCCGAGCGAGTCGCGGTCGCCGTAGGTGAGGTTGCGCAGCCGACTCTCCTGCATCGCGGTGGCGAGCGCGATGATCTGTCCCTTCGTGGGAACGTCGAGCGAGAGGCCGACGGACACGATCGTCCGCGCGGCGGGGATCTGCTCGGCCGGCAGATCCAGGCCCTCGACGTGCACGTCGTCGCTGGACGCGCCGTCCAGGAGCCGGCTGACCTGGTCGGCGATCTTGTCGGTGTCGACGGCGGGCACACAGGGGATGAGCGTGGCGGTGGTCTGCGCGGCCTCGGATGAGGAGACCAGCGCCATGGCGACGCCGGCGATCAGGAGCGGAGAGAGGAAGACGACGCCGATGCCGACAGCGAGCCACTTCAACGCGGGGGTGCCGCTCGCCGGTCACCGGTCCTGGGCATGGGTGGATGTCGCGATGTCATGACGGTGTCCTTCGAGATGCATGTCCGGCGAGCCGCGTGCGCGAGGGTGTCGGAAGGGCGCGGCGGCCGGAGTGAGCGGTCGGGGCGACGGTGCAGCGAGTTGCCGCTCGCCTCGCGTGGCCGGGACAGGAAGCTAGATGTGCCGATATACGGAAATCCTGCGAGAGGCGCGGCGGGTGCATCCGGCGCTGGTGCGCACCGGGCAGTTCAAAAACAGTAGGCCCAGATCGGCGGTTGCCCAAAAAGGCAGGCGTGAGGTACCGGAATCCGATACCTCACGCCTGCCTTTTTGGGCGTCGGCGGATTCGCCTCTACAGTTTTTGGACTCCCCTCGCCCACCTCGGTCCGCGGCCCTGGGCTTCTGCATGCCCACTTTCGGCCCGCGAGGACTCCTGCGAGGCGGCTAGTTCAACCCGGTTTTTCCCGCACCCGAATAGGGGTTCATCTTTGCCGTTTTCCCTGCACCAAGGCGACGCCCTCAGCGTTCTCGCCGGCCTTCCGGACGGCTGCGTCGATTCCGTCATCACCGATCCGCCGTACAACTCAGGTGGCCGGACCGCCAAGGAACGCACCAGCCGCTCCGCCAAGCAGAAGTACACCTCCGCCAACTCCAAGAACACTCTCCCCGACTTCACCGGCGAGAACATGGATCAGCGCAGCTACACCCGCTGGCTGACACAGATCATGACCGAAGCCCACCGCCTCACGAAGACCGGCGGGACCGCCCTGCTGTTCACCGACTGGCGTCAACTGCCCTCCACAACCGACGCTCTCCAGGCAGCCGGTTGGCTGTGGCTGGGCATCCTGACCTGGCACAAGCCGCAGGCCCGGCCACAGAAGGGCAAGTTCCGCCAGGACTGCGAGTACATCGTCTGGGGCGCCAAGGGCAAGATCAACGCCGCCACGAACCCCGTCTACTTGCCCGGCCTCTACAGCGCCTCGCAGCCGTCGGGCTCGAAGCGTAGGCATATCACCGCGAAGCCCGTGTCCGTCATGCGTGAACTCGTCAAGATCTCTCCGCCGGGCGGCACGGTACTGGACTTCTGTGCCGGCTCGGGCTCCACGGGTGTCGCCGCCCTGCTGGAGGGCCGGGACTTCATCGGCGTGGAGAAGACCGAGGACTACGCCGCGATCGCGGCCGACCGGCTCACCGAAACGGTCCGCGAGACCCTGACCCAGGATGACGTGATCCTCACCGCCTGAGTCGCGAGCGCCGCTCGCGCAGATGCCAGCAGTCGCCTCGATGGCCCAGCGAAACCGGTCATAGGGCTCTGCCTCCGCGCCGCCGTGTGTCGCCGCCTTGTCCCTTCCCCCTTCTGCGTCTCATAGGAGGCCGCACTCTCATGACCGAATCTGTAAATCCGCCTGATGGTGGGGAGTTGGAGCCGATTCGTATTCCCGATCCGCAGCTGGAGGGAATCGAGGCGAGCGTCCGACGGCTCATGGAGCAGTCGGCGCAGCAGGCCCAGCAGCTCGACCACCTCTCCTCCGCCCCGGAACCGCCCGGTTCGCCGTTCGCCGCGTTCGGCATGCCGGTCGGCCGGCCGCCGAGCGCGCCGCCGGAGCCCCGTCCGATCCTGGAACTCGATGGCGAGGAACTGGAAGACGAACTCGACGCGCTCAGCGACTGGGTCGATGACTACTTCCTTCCGGTCTACGGGGCAGAGGTCACAACCGCCGCGCCGTGGTGCCTGGAGTGGCAGGACCATGACGATGTCGTGGCCTGGCTCCACGCCCTGTGGCTCGCCTACCAGCAGCACCGGGACCCCGAAGCAGGGCTTAGTGGCCTGTTCGTGTGGCACCGGGACTTCCTCACCCATGCTGTCGCGGCGATCCGCGCACCCGGCGGGCCGTTGTCGGCCTGCATGACCTCTCCCGACCGGCCTGCCCATCGTCTCCTGCCGGGCCCGCCGCCGTCCGTCCGCACGGAGGCGGCGTCCAAGCGGGCAGCCGACGAGCCTGCCGAGCCGGATGAGCCGACGTCATGAGCGGGGGAGTGAAGCAGCCCGCGTTCGGCCTGAGCTTCGACCCCCGCGCCCTGACCGACCTCCTCCAGGCCCCGGGCGACATCCGCGATCTCACCCTCGCCTACCTGCAGGAGGTGGTGACCGCGCAGCGGTTCGGCCAGCGCCTCGACGGGGACCTGGAGGGGTACCGGAAGCTGTTCGTGGACTCGCGCAAGGAGTGGCGCGTCGTCTACGCCGTCCGCCCTGCGCCGACGAACTCCGTGCACCACAAGGACATCCACGTCATCGCGATCCGGCCGCGTGCGGGCAACGACATCTACGACGAAGTGGGCCGGCGTCTGGGGATGCCCCGCCGTCCGCTGAGCGCCCGGACCCACGCGGCACGCTCCCGCTCCCCGCAACTGACCACCCGCGGACCCGTGCCCCGGCCCGGGCCACCGCCCACCCCGCTGCAGGCACTGCGCCGTCCCGCACCGGCCTCCACGCCCCACCACAGCCGCTGAACGCACGGAGCAACGTCCACGCCACTCAGCCCGCGCCCAACTCACCTCGGCGAGCGGCTTCGCCGCTCGACCACCGTGACAAAGCCGCCACGGGCCACGACGTCGACAACCTGGGGTCCTTCCGTGGCCGAGATGCTCTCGGCGAGCCGCATGCCCACCTGGCCTACCAGCACCGGGAGCTGGCCAACACGCAGGCGGGCGTCGTCGTAAACCTCCGTCGCTGGCACCCGCATCCCACACCGAGAGGCTCTTGTTGTCCCCCACCGAACCGGAACCGGTTTGACCGCCGACGAGGCGGCTTACCGCGCCTTCACCGACACGCTTGGGGACGAGCTCGTCCCCCTCGCTCAACATCATGCCGACGCGGAGACCTTCTACGTCCTCTTCGACCGGACCGCCACCTGGGGCCCCCCAGGCACGCCGCAGATCCTCGCCGTTCACTTGAAACGGGACAAGGGGCCGTACACCGTCGACAGCGCAGCCTTGCCACTGGCAGTGATGGCCCAGTCCTGGCTCATCCACCGCGGCTGCCCACCCGATGCCATCGGCTTGGACCCGGAGCTGTGCGCCCTACCGGCGGACGAGACCACTCGATGGCTGGAGCGACGCCTTGTGGGCGAGGGCGATCACTTCGCCATTGTCTCCTCGTACACCCACGACGACTCGGACGACGCGTTCACCGTGGTGGCGCTGCGCGCCATGGATGAGCGAGCCCTCAGCCCGTTCCGAGTCGTCGTTGAGGAGTTCGACACCGATGCGTGGACGTACACCTTGCGCGAGGGTGGCTTCGACACAGCGGACGAGGCTCTGCAGTGGTGCGCCGGCCGGCTTGAGGGCGAGGCCGGTCCGCTGCCGCCGGTTCGCCCCGCAGCCGCTGCCAGCCGCCCGGCGGGTGTGGCGCAGGCTGCTTTTCCCCGGCCGCCCGGTCGTACGCGCTGAGCGTCAAGTACGACGCGGCGGCGCAACATAGCCGACGATCGCCGGTTAGCCAAACCGGCGATTCTCCGGACTCTTAAACAGCCGCCGGAACAACTCCCCGGCACGTTTCCGCTCAATGCCTATGCCTTCACGGAGGTCTTTTCCGCATGCGCTCGACCCGAATCGTCGTATCTGCGGTGATGCTCGGTGCTCTCGCTCTGCCGGCGCTGTCCGCTACCACCGCCAGGGCGGTACCCACCGCCTCCTCCGCATCCCCGGCATCCAGCTGGCACGACCTGCCGCCGCTGCCGTACTGACCGAAATCCGGATCCGGCGGATTTCCGTAGCGGCTGAGCTGCCCAGGTACGGCCGCCCCCTTCACCTTCCGCCAGGCATCGGCCCTTCCAGAATAGGAGTTCCTCTTTTGTCCGACGGTATATCCGACGGTGCCGAGGATGTCGTGGGCGTACTCACCGAACGCATCGAAGGCCACTTCGGCATGGGTATGGACGAGTTGAGGGCCGCGGTCGGCGAGGAGCCGACCGCGAACCCGGATGCCACCGATGTCGTTAAGTGGCATGGCCTGCTCGTCCAGGCCCAGTCGGTGCTGGATCGCTCGGAGGACGATCTCCTCGCCGCGCTGGAGTCGCAGCCCAGCGAGGTCGACGATCCGACGATGGGTCTCGCCCACCGTGTGAACGAGGCGGTCACCGTCCGCGACGGTCGCGCCATGGTCGTGCGATGGCTCCTCGACCCGGATGCTCCGGGCAAGCAGGGCCTCGCCGCCGAGCGTCTTACCCGCCTTCGTTCCCGGACCGGTCCAGCAGTGCAGACCAGCCCTCCCCGCCGGCCCGCCGAAGCATCCCCACCGGCGTCGGCCCGGCAGGTAGGGAGGCTCACCCGATGAGCCGCACCAAGTCCAGCAGCATGGACGGCGAATTGCAGAAAGTTTTCGGGAAGCCGGTTTCCGCGCTGCACGAGGCGGCTGTCGCCAACGACGTGTCACCCGCCCTCGTCCGGGCCCTGGAGCTGCGCGCCTTCCTGGTGCTCACCGAGGAGCAGGTCGCCCGCGTCCGCGACCGCGTGTACGCGGACATGGATCCGAACCGCGACATGGGCGAACTGTCGGCGGACAAACTCCGCTTCGACGCGCAGTGGCTGGAGGCGGCGCTCGATGCCCGCGACGGCTACCGCGCGGCCCTCGGCGAGCTCCTGCGCACCATGCCTCCACCCGGTCAGCGACCCCGGCCCGTGCGGACCACGCAGCTCCCGGCCACCACAGCCCTCCCCGCCGTGGCCGCCCCGACGTCCTCGCGTGCCGGGGCGGCCCGGGCCTCCCGACCGTGAAAGTCCGCGATTGCCCCTACTCACGTCCACCGAGGTAGCCGGACGGATCGAGGAACTGTACGGCGCGCCGCTCGCCGAACTCGCCGCTCACGCTCAGGAGAATCCGCCCGGCATGCTCGCCGCGCTGCTCGGCATGCACGACGTCCTCGCTCAAGCCGAGCGAGGCATCGCGTTCCACCGCGACCACCTTGCCCGGCTCCTCCACGACCCCGAGCGGCAGATCTGGCAGGGCGACGTCTCCCACCTTCTCGACGGATCACGCCGGCTCGCCGAAGCGGTCGCCGTCCGTGACGTCCAGGCGACCTCGGTCGCCGCCGTTCTGCAGAGCCTGGCACCCGTTCCGGCCGCACCTCCTCCTACGGCTCCCGCAGTCCCCGCGGCTCCGCCTCTTCCGGTGCAGAGCACAGCACCCAGCCGCTGATCCGCAGGCGATTTCCCCCTTACGCACCCAGGAGTTCCTCCCTTGGCCACCACCGCTCTGCCCCCTGATACAGACACCGACCTCGCCCGGGTCACCGAGGCCCTCGCCATGATCACCCCGCGATGGAACGTGCGGATCATGCTCGCGCTCTCCGGCCCGCCCATGCGGTACAGCGAGCTGGCGGCCAAAGTGTCCTGGCTGCAGGACGGCCAGCTGCACCCGAAGCTCAAGTCCCTGTGCGAGGCGGGCCTCGTCGAGCGCACCGAGCACAGTGGCCGGCACGTCACCTACGGCCCCACCGAGCGCGGAGCCGACGTGCTGCCGGTCCTGCCGCTGATCGTCACCTGGGCCGAGGAGCACTTGGAACAGCCGGACCAGCCGCTGTCCGCCATCGACCAGATCGAGGACAGCCTCACCCTGCTCACCCGGCGACACGCCGCCGCCATCCTGTGGGTACTCAAGTCGCGTGGGGACGTCAGCGGTCGGGCGCTGGCCCGGATCGTGATGCCCAGCAGCGACTGGACCAACATCTACCCGCCGCTGCGGCAGCTCGTCGCCGACGGCCTGGTCGACACCGGGGGCAACGGACAGCCCTACCGCCTGTCCGCGGCGGGCGACGGTCTCGGCCCGGTTCTGGGCGCCCTGTCCGCCTGGTCCGCCGGGCAGCCCCTCGACCAGGCGGCCCACCACCCCATCTGGGGGCACCCGCAGACGAAGACCGCGCCGAGGCCGTGGGCCAGCAGCCAGCCCCGGCCCGTTCCGGCCGCGCTCCCGCAGACCCGGACGGGCGAGTCTCCCGTGTGGCACAACCGCGACCTCTTCTCCCACGCCACCACCGCGATGGGAGGTCCGCGCCGATGACCACCACCGCCCACACTCCCGCCGCAGTACGCCAGGCCGTCGATCTGCTGGCCTCGCGCTCCTTGATCCGCCTGGTCAGCGAGATCGACGACCACGGAGCGATACCGCCCCGACGGCTGGCCAGCACCCTGACCGACCTCTCCACGCACCACCTGCGGCGCGCCGCCGAAGTGGCCCGCGCACACGGTCTCATCCGGATCGCCCCCGGCTCCGGCCTCGAACTCACCGACTCCGGCACCGCGTTGGCTGATCTGTACGACGCGTTCGCCCGCTGGGACCGGCACCACTACCCCGCACCGGTCTGCGCGTTCACCGAACGCGTCCGACGGGTATTCGACGTCGCCGTCCCATCGCTGATGTCCGTCTGTTCCGATGACCTGTCGGGGCGGTACGCCGAGCGGCTGCCCAGCGCCGAGGTCGAGGCGGAGCTTGGTCGTCCCCGCGCGCTCCTGGTCCAGTGGCTGGCCGACAACCCCCAGGCCACCGAGGTGCCCGAGCCCGGGATGGCCGCGTGAGCACAGTCATCTCACCCCGGCACGCCGGCTACACCGCCGGGCTGGCGCGCGGCATCTACCTGCCGCGCACGGCGGACGCCCTCGCGCACGCCATGTCCACCTACGGCATCCCGCTGCTCGTCCTGGCGACCACCCAGTCCGCCGCACTGACGGGCACCGCGTTCGCCCTGGAGTGGATCCCGCGGCTGGCGGCCTTCGGGTGGGCGGGAACGGTCGTCGACCAGCGCGGCGCAGCCACCGTCTTCCACCTCGCCTCGCTGGGACGCGCACTGGTCCTCGCCGTCGGTGCGGTACTGCTCCACCTCCACCCGACCGGACACGCCGCGGGGCTGACCCTGATGGTCCTCGCGGTGACGACCGGCATGCTCACCGAAGTCAGCTACATCGCCGCTGAGACGGCGGGAGCCGACGCCGGCCGCCGAGCAGGTGCACGAGCCCACCGAGTCCAAGCCGTTCTGCTCGGCATCGACCAGACCGCGACGCTGGCCGGTCCGGCACTCGCCGGCGTACTCCTGCTCGCCGGACCGCCCGTGATGCTCGCGGTCGTCACCGTGCTCTCGCTGCTCGCCGCGCTGCTCGCCCTGCGCACCCCGCCCTCGCACGTCGCCACAGGGACGCCGAAGGGGAAGCCCGGTGCCGGACTGGTCACCGGGTGGCGCACCATCCGTTCGCTGCCCGCGCTCGGCTGGCTCGTGACCGGCCTGAGCTTGTCCAATTTGGCCACCGGCTTCCTTCAGGCGGCCGGACCGGTGATCGTCGTCCAGCACTACGAACAGTCCACCACCGCCGTCGGCCTGGTCTGGTCCGCCGCCGCAGCCGCCACCCTCCTGGCCGTCACCCTCTGCAGGTTCCTCCTCGACCGCCTCGGCCTATGGCCAGTCGGCGCCACCTGCGCCGCCCTGGCCTCCCTCGGCTGCCTCGCCGCCGCCAGGGCTCCCGACTACCGCTCCTACCTGGTCCTGGTCGCAATCCTCATGGCAGCGGAGGGAGGCATGGCGGTCGTCCTGCGCACCCTGCGCTCCCGCCTGATCCCACCGGAGAAGTTCGGCAGCACCCTGTCGGCGACCATCCTCATCCTCCTGCTGCCCTTCCCGGTCGCCGGGGTGCTCACCGCGCTCACCCCGCCCGACGCACTGGGCCACGTCATCACCGCGTGCGCCGTATTGCAGGCCCTCGGCCTGACACTCGCCTTCGCCCGGCTTCGCACCGACCCCGCCCTTCGCACCTGAACCGGTACGCCCTTGTTCGTGGAGAACCTCGTGCCCACCGCCGTCGGGCGCGGTATCACCGCGCCGCCCGCCACCTTCCCGCCGGCGCGACCCGGATCAGCCTCAAGCATCTCTTCGAGGGCCTGCGCCGTCAGCTTCCGCACGGCGTCGCCGGGTTGAACACGCACGCCAGCTGATCACCCAGCACCCCCACTGGGCGTCCGCGTTCGAGCTGCGCCGACGCCGTGCCGCCTGACCCGACACCGCCCGCTCTCCTCCCCTTTTCCCTTGATGCCCACCGATACGGAGCACCCTTCTTGTCCGCTCGCCCTCTCGTACTCGTCGTGTCTCCCGGAGACGAGACTTACCGCGGCTACTGCCTGGAGCAGGTGGCCGCCGCGTACGACGTCGTCCTGCTCACCGGCACGGAGCCGTCGTGGGAAGCGCAGTTCGTCACCGATCACGCCGTCGTCGACTTGGCCGACGTCACTGCGCTCGTCGCTGCCGGCCGCGCCCTCGCGGCCCGCCACAACCTGGCCGGGGTGGTGACCTGGGACGAGTGGATCCTCGTCCCCACCGCGCACCTCGCCGACGCGATCGGCCTGCCCTTCGCCAGCGTGGGGGTCATACAGGGCTGCCGCAACAAGGCCATCGCGAGGGGACGCTTCGCCCGCGCCGGGGTACCGTCGGCCGCCTACATGAGCGCCCGCACCCTGCTGGAGGCCGGGCTGGCGACGATGACGATCGGTTACCCCGCGGTCCTCAAGCCGTCCGCGTTCGCCGGCAGTATCGGTGTGGCCCGCGTCGACCGGCCCGAAGACCTCCCCGCCGCCTTCGCCTTTGCCTCGGCCGGGGCCGACCGCAGCCGCGAGGACCCCGGCGGCGTCCTGGTCGAGGAGTACCTCGACGGCCCCGAGGTCTCCGTCGAATGCGTGACCCAGCACGGGGTGACCACGGCCGTCGCCGTGACCCGCAAGCACCTGGGACCGGCCCCTCATTTCGAAGAGACCGGGCACACCATCGACAGCGCCGACCCTCTCCTCGCCGAGGTCGCCCCTGTCGCGGCAGCCGCCGTCAAGTCCCTGGGCCTCACGGACGGGATACAGCACGTCGAGATACGGATCGTCGACGGAAGTCCGCGGCTCATTGAGGTCAACGCGCGTATCGGCGGCGACATGATCGGACACCTCGTGCGCCTCGCCACCGGCATCGACCTCCCCAGGGCCGCCGCCGACATCGCCTGCGGCCAGACACCCGACCTCACCCCGACCCGTCACGCAGCCGCCGGCATCCGCATGCTCTACCCGGACACCTCCGGCACGCTCACCGAACGGCACATCAACACGCCCTTCGCCGCCCACACCCCCTGGCTGCACCAGGTCCAGTGGCTCCACGAGGTCGGTGACCCGATCCGCCTACCGGCCCAGGGCGGGGACCTGTTCACCGCCCGCGCCGGCTTCTTCACCGTCACCGGCCGCACCACCGCCGAGGTCACCGAACGCCTCGACACCGCCGCCGACGAGATCACCGTCACCACGAGGTCAGACCGATGACGGCTCAACCCGACCCACAGCACGAGATCGACGGCGACGTCTACGTCTCCCCGCGCTACCTCGCCTCCACCACCGGCACCGGCGACCCCGCCCTCGCCCCGCTCCTCGACCTCGGATGGAGCATCGAACACGACGACCTCGGCAACGGCTACATCAACGCGCCCGACCGCCGGGTCCGCGTCGGATATCTGCCCGAAGGAGAAGACGACGGGCTCTGGCGCATCAACGCCTACCGCGACCCGTTCGGCCCTCCGGTCTGGGGAGCCTGCTTCAACGACGGCACACCCACCGAATTCGTGACCGCGCTCACCACCGCCGTCGCGACCACGTACGAACAGGGGTGGGCGCTTGCCTCGCCCGGCCGGTCGCCGGCCTCGACGAGCAAGACCCCTTCCGCACGGTCAAGCCGCTCCTGGACCACGGCTGGACGTTCGACCAACCGCGTCAGGGCGTCTTCGCGGTCCAGGCCCCGGACGGGCACGCCGCTCTGGAGTACACAGCTGGCCCCCTTGATCGGGACGCCGAGCTCACGACGCGGGACGCCCGGTGGCAGCTGTGGGCAGGCGAGTCGATAGACCGACCCGCCTGGTACGCCACGTTCAGCACCGATACCCCCGTCGCCGTGCTCACCGCGGTCACCGAGTGCGTCGCCGATCCGGCACCGCTGCCCCGCTGGCGCGAGGCGACCTTCAGCTACATCGAGGGAATGGCTCGGCTCACCCCGATCCTTCCGCCCGCACCGCCAGCCCCCACACCGCTCGACGTACGGCGGGCCGTCGCAGCACGCCGGCCCGCGGCGCTTCCCGCAGCCAGCGTCCCGCGCTGGAGCACCACCAGCCGACCTGCTCTGCCCGGCCCACGCCGGTAGGACCGGTCCGAGCCCATCCGGAGACCTACTTGCCCCTCCAAGCCGATGCCTTCTACGCCCAGTTGTGCCTCCCTTTCCATAACTGCGCCACCGTGGGCAACACCTATTTCGCCGCCCCTCACCCCAGCGCACCCTTGCGGCTGCGGATCGACTTCGCCGAGACCATCCACGCCGACACCTACGGGGGGCTGCGTGTGGCGGTTGTCCACCCGGACCGCGGTGAGATCGACGCGGTGGTGCTGAGCTTCCTGGACCACGGGACTTTTCACCGCCGCGACGAGGCCACCGACAGACGTCCGGGGACCAAGGGCTACGCCACCTTCGACAAGTACCACCTCCCCGGACGCCCGCCGTGGGAAGGGGCCGTCACCACGGTGCTGCGTGATGCCATCGAGCGGTACGTCGCCGTCTGGTTCCCCGGCGCCTGGGCAGTACGCCGGCAGGGGCCCTCGGTCGAGAACACCGCCCGCATGGCGCCCGAAGCACCGGCCACGAACGCCGCACGCAGCCGGTAAGCCCGCTTCCCAATTGCCCTGCACCGCCGCCTCCGTCAGGAGCCCTCCATGCTGCCCGACCCGCCCCTTGACCCCTTTAACTTCGGTCCCGACCAGAAGGTGAAGGTCCTGCCTCGCCACCTCGCCGGGCCGGGGGAGAGGGACCTCCGTGAGATCTGGCCGTTCCCCTTCGACGGCGGATGGAACCTTCACCGGCCGACGAAGGGATGACGTTCTCCAGCAGTCCATGCGCCCGGGTGTGGACCAGGCTCGTCCTCGAACCCGACACGAGAGGTCAGGGAACGTGGACCATCGGCGCGAGTCGCACTCCCTTCGGCCGCTCGTCATGGGAGATCACCTTCGACGTCACCACCCCCGCCGAAATCCTGCACGATGTCCACGGCGAGCTGCGCGACCTCTACCTCCGTGACCGGCGCAGCGACCGGGACCATCTGTTCAACGACGAGATGGCCCCGCACACGGCGTACGCGCCCTTGTTCGCCCGCGGCTGGAGCCACGAACTGAGCGTGCAGGGCACGCAAACCTTCCGTTCGCCGGAGGGCCTCGGTGCCGTTCGACATCGCTTCGCTTCCGGTACGTTCCGCGGACCAGACGACCCGGCCTGGACGGCCTGGACCGGAGACTGGGGCAAGCCGCAGTGGAGGGCACGCTTCGCGCGCAATACCCCCGCCACGCTCGTCGCGGCCTTCACCACCTCCCTGATCTCCACCGAACCGCTGCACCGCACCGTCAAGGACGTGCCGCTCGACTTCCGGGACCGCCTCTACACGGCGGCAGCGACGGGCCACCAGCCCCCAGCGCGCCCGCCCGCGAACCCCACCGCCGACAGGACCCACCCCCCTCGCCGGGCCCACTGACACCCCACCAACCCTTTAAGGAGTTTCGCCCCCGTGCACGCACGTCTCGTACGACCCGCCGCTGTCGCCATTTCGGTGGCCAGCGCCCTCGCCTGGGCGCCGGCCGCGAGTGCCCAGCCGTCCGAACCGATTTCCAGGGCCTCCGCCGAGACCCCGGCCCCGGACGCGGGCAGCGTCGAGATCACCATGAAGGACACCGCCGGAGACGTCCTGGCCGGCGCGGAGTTCTTGCTGCTCGACGCCGGCGGCCTGGAGGCCGGACGCGGGACGACCGATGCACAGGGGTTGGTGACCTTCGCAGACCTCGCCCCCGGGGTCTACCGGCTCAAGGCGATGTCCTCCGGCAGTCCGCTCCACGACGTCGTCGCCGACCAGGACGTCATCGTCACCCCGGGCGCGACCACGCGGCTGACCGTCGTCGGCCCGTTCAAGGCCGCCAAGGCAAGGTCCACTTGCAGGTCAAGGACGACAAGACCGGCAAGCTCCTGCCCGGCGCGACCGTGAACATCGGCACCGGCACCTCCACGCTGCTCACCCTGACCACCGGCTCCAAGGGCACGGCCTCCGGCGAACTTCCGGTCTCCAGCCGGGCGACGCGGTTCTGGGCCAAGCAGACCACGGCCCCCGCCGGCTACGACCTGTACAAGCCGATCAAGACGTTCACCGCAGGCCCCGGCTCCCCGGTGACCGTGACCGTCGCCAACGCTAAGACCGCCACCGTTCCGAAACCCAGCCCCTCGGACAAGCCGACGCATACGCCCACCCCCATCCCGTCCACCCCGGTCAAGCCGAGCAACGGGACCGGCGGCACCGTGCCCTCCGCGTCGAGCACCAGTACACCGGCTGCGGGTGCAGCGACGGCGGCGGCGGAGATCCCGGTCGATGCCCCCACGCCGAAGGGACCGACGGGCTCACTCGCCCACACCGGTGCCGACGCGACCCCGTGGATCGCCACCGGTGCCGGCCTCCTCGTCGCCGCAGGCGCGGCGGCTCTGGTCGTTGCCCGCCGCCGTACGGTCGGCGCGTCCGGGGCGCAGAGCGACGGCAAGCACAGCTAACCGAAGAGCGACCGCCCACGAGCAGGCCCCCAGGACACTTCCTGGGGGCCTGCTCGTACTTGCGGCCAGACCGAGTCATTCCTCGTGGCCCGGATAAAACGTCATGCAAATAGCGGCAAAATAGAGAGAACTGAGCAGTTGACCCTGCAAGCTTCTGCAACTCCCTCGCCTGCCTCCGTACTGCTGGACAGACTGCTGCAACCGAATGGTGCGAGAAGGGGGTGGGCAGTGCAGGGTGCGTTGAACAGCGGATACGTCGAGTCGGATCTCGTAGTGCCGGAGGCTCCCCCGCAGTGGGACGAGCTGCGGGAAGGCATCGGGAAGCTCGTCGCGGAGAACTCCGGGCTCTGCGAGTTGAGTACCGTCGGATCGTCGCGTGCGGGTGAGCCGCTGGAGATGCTGACGGTCCTCGGCGGCCCGCTGACCGTGCTGGTGGTGGCTGGACCTCACCCGAACGAGCCGGTGGGAGCCGCCACGGTGATGAGTTTGGCGCGGTACCTGTTGGCGCGGCCGGAGACACGCGACGTGATCAGTTGGCATCTGCTGCTGTCCAGCGATCCGGACGGGGGCCGGCTGAACGAAGACTGGTCGACGGCTTGGCCGACGGGGCTTGAGACCTATCACCGGGCGTTCTATCGGCCGCCGGTCGACGCACAGCCGGAGTGTGCCTTCCCCGTTGAGGGTTTCACTGGACAGCTGCCGGAGACGCTCGCACTGATGTCCGTGGTGGACGACCTGCGTCCAGCGCTCTCGGTTTCATTGCACAACTCCGATACAGGCGGTTCCTTCATCATGGCATCCCGTGCCGAGAGGGGACTCTAAGCGTGCTGGCAACGGCGGCCGACCGACACGGCATCCCCGTGGAGGCGCTGCCATCGGACTGCATCGGGCTCCCGTCGCCGGGTGCCGGCGTGTTCGTAATGCCCGAACCGGCAGCGGTTGCCGACAGGCCGACTCCCTTTCCGGGCGAGTGGGTGCCTGCGGGCGGGAGCAGCATGCACTACGTGGCACGGCACGGTGGGCTGGGCATCTCGCCAGAGGTACCGATGTGGCAGACACAGGCCATCACGCTGTCGGCGGCGGACGGAGCCGAGTACCGGCGCCAGGCGGTGCGGATCCTGGAAGGTGTGCTGGAGCGAGTACCGCCGACGCCGTCCGTGTTCCGGCCAGCGGTGGAGGAACAGATCGCGATCATGCGTCTGATGACGCGAATCGCCAGAGAGAACCCGCAGGACTGCGCCGACCAGGATCTTGCACTGCTGGTTCTGCTGCGGGGCGCTGGAATGCTCCTACGGCACCTTGACGTCCTGCTGACCGAGATGCCTCGCCACACTGCCGTGCTCACCGAGCGAACGGCGCTGGAGGAAGTATTCACGAAGTGGATCGGGACGGCGGAACGAGCGCTCCGGCCCGTTCCTTTCACTCTGGCGCAAACAGTCGGTTACCAGATGGACGTCATCCTCGGCGCTGCTTGCTTGGTTCAGGCGTAGGCCGGCCCGCGTTGTTATGCAAGGCGGATGGGGACCCGGAGATGGTCGCGTAGCGCGATCGGCAGTGCAGCACCCCGGCAGGGCCCGCGGCTGTGAGTTCTCGGCACCCACGCCATATGCCGACGCTGTGACCTGTTCTTTCTCCGGACCATCTCGCCGTGGTGTGCGGGAAATTCTCAACTGCGGGCCATCTGCAGCCTGGACCGGTGCTACAGCCGCTGGCGTTAGGCACTTGAGGTGCGAGAGCGAATCCGAGGGATGCGGCGGAAGGAGGCCACAGGGGAGCTGTCAGCCGCTGTTGGGTCCAACGGGCTCGACAGCGGCTGGTCTGTTTTGCGTCGATCGACCGGGCTTCCGGTTCAGCTGAGGGTGTCGACGGACCGCCTTTCCAAGCGGTTGAGGTGTCTGCGCGACCACCAGTGCCGCCAGTGGAGGCTAACCCGGTTGGACCAACTGTCGAGCACGTAGTACTCGCGCTCCGCGAGCCGAACCAGGTCCTGGTCTACTCCCAGTGAGATGCCGAAGAACTGGCCCTTCTGAAGCTCCTCGTACAGGGCGACACCGCTGACGACGATGGTGTTGATCGGCGCCTTGGCCCGGTACTCGTTCCTTTTCCGGTCCGGCATCCGATTGACCTCGGTCTCGGTGTCGTCCCAGTCGAGCGTGGGGGCAACCGCCTGATAGCCGATGTCGTTGACGCCGACGTACCAGCTGCGGTATCCCCCTGGGTTGCCGAAAAAGTGTTCCTCCAAGTACCCGAACCGGCGGTTTCCCAGCCATGCCCGGTGTTCGTCGGGCCGGCGGAGATCCGAGAGAAGGGACTTTCCGAGGCGGACGCGGGTGTCGCCAACAAGGACGCGGGGACGGAACCACCAGCTGGTGGTGGTGATCCCGTACATGACCAGGACGTTGTCTTCGGACCAGGTGACCAGGTAGGCCAGTCGGAAGAGTGACCAGGTCCGTATGGTGATCTCGATCTCCTGGTTCTTCTCCTCCGTGTCCATGATCTCTTCGGCGTCAGGGGCGACCATCCGTGTGCAGGTCATCTTGGACTGCCACTTCGGCTCACCGAGCAAAGCCTCCACGTAGTCATTCCGGACGCCCGGGGCGACCTTGCGGAGCTGGGCGATGAGGTATCGGCGGCGCCCGAGAGTGAGACGCCACCCCACCAGTACCGCTTTGCTCAGGGACATGACGGCGACGAGTATCCCTGCCAGTTGCCAGAGGTTGAGCGTAGTGTTCATCGCTGCAGAATGCCGCACCCGACCCTCTTTGGTTGAAGAGTTCGAGGCCCGGCCGGGATCAACGGCCCAGGCCCTGCAGGTTGCTTACGCGATCTTGCGGATCTCCGCCTGGTCGGACGCGGTCGGCCCGCACGGCGACGTCACGCCGAACCCAAGATCAAATATTTGGCGCCAACGCCCGCCGATGGTTCCCGTGGGGCATCTTCGCGCAGATCTCGGCGGCCAGCGAGAACCGTCGAGCCACTGACCAGTACATCCTTACGGCGACGTCGTAAATGCGGTCCATAAAGTGCCGCGTCTGAGAATTGGGCACGGATTTCGAGAACCTGCAGCGGCGGCCGAAAAGAGCAGTTCGCCGGGGGCAGACAGGAAAGATCGCGGAAAGACTGGCCAAGGTGCGTGAGGGCATGTCAACGTAGACGACCTTGCTAGAACTACCAGGTCAGAGAGGTGATTGCCTGTGGCCGTAGCTCCTGGCGGTCCTGGATTCTCGACCACCATCGACGCCCTGCGGCTGCACGATTGGCAGCTTGGCCCGGGCCAGCCCACGCTCGTGACAGCTCAGTTCTCCGCCGTCGACTTCCACTTGATCGTGGATGACCGCGGGGACGTGCACATCAGCTCGAAGGACGGCCGCTTCTACCTCGGCTGGTTCCCTGGTGGCCGTTCCGGCACTGATGGTGAGGGATGGACGGTCGCGGTCGCCGGTACGGCCGAGGTGCCCGGCTACCGCATGGCGTTCGACACCGAGACGCCGGCTGACATCGTCGCCGCCGCTGTGGCGTGCGTGCTGGCGACTTCACGTCGCATGTGACCGTGGCTGCCCCTGTCGGCGCCGCTGACGGCCGATCCGTATGACCTGTTCGTTTCCCTACCTCAGGAGGCTGTTCGTGACGTCCTCGGAGATGACCGTCGGTGATCTCATCGATCTGCTGTCCGCCCATGACCGGAGTGCTCCGGTCCGTCTGGCCATGAACCCGTTCTTCCCGATGGCACACCGCGTAGAGCAGGTGCTGGCGTCTGTGGACGAGACCGGTCGGGCCGTCGTCTATCTCGCCGAAGGACGGGACGAGGGCGCCCAGCTCGGCCATCTGCCGAGCGAGGTCGCAGTCGCCCTGACGTGGCAGGGTCCCGTTCAGGCGCCCCCGCGCCGTCCCCGCCGTCGTGCTGGCGGCAACTGAATCCGCACCGAGCCCTTGGAGGCGCGCCTGTACCCCGACTTTCCGACCGACTTCTCCGCTTCGCGCGGCGGCCAGCCCGCGTTTTGGGTCGGGCCCCGGCACCTGGCTGGTGACGATGGGCGTCTCTACGACGTCGTCGCCGACACGCTCTCCGGCCTGGGCTGGACGAGCCTGACGGTGGTCCGCGGCCGGCAGGTTCCGGATGAGGCGCCAGAGGACCGGCAGGTCGTGCGCAGCACCGTCTTGCACATCAGCCCCGACGCGCTTCGCTGGGCGCAATGGGCGCTTGCGGACGAGCCGTTCTTCCTCGGAGGGCTGCCGATCGCCTGGCAGGTCTCCGCCCGCGCCGAGTTGAGCAGCCCGCTTGCCCAGTGGTCGGCGTACTTCACCTGCGACGTCCCGGGCGAGGCGGTGGTCGACTTCCTCGTGGCGCTCGACGCGAGCGGCCAGCCCGCCGAGCAGCTCGCTGGACCCGAGGTGGTCCTTGACGCTGTTGCCGCCCACGGATGGCTCCGCGACGTCGACCGGCCTGAGGGTGAGGCGACGGACCCGACGTTCACCTCGCAGATCAGCCTCGGCGAGGTTCCCCCGCTCATCCAGGACTCCGACCCGCGCGTGCTCGCGGCCGAGTACGACGAGACGGGACCGGCTGGATGGCAGGCATGGGCCGAGCCCGCGCTCGGCGAACCGTGGCTGTGGGCGGCAAGTTTCGCCGCCAGCGTCCCGCACGATCTCGTTGCCGCCTTCGCCGCCTCCCTCAGCTCGACCGCACCGGTCCTGCGCCGGGTGCTCCCCGCAGCTACCCAGGACCGGCTGCTGCGGGCACCGGCCAGTTAGGACGCGCACGCGTCCCCTCCCCGTTTTTCTTCTACCTTTCGGAGGTGGTTTTTGCTCTTCGCAGGTTGCGACTGGTCGGACCAGTGGCTCGATGTCGCCGTGGTCGACCGGTCAGGTGCGCTCGTCGGCGAAACCCGGATCGTCTATGCCGAGACCCCGGACCCCGTCGCCAGCTACACGGAGTTCCTCGCCCCGCTGACCCGTAGGTGGCGAGCGACCGTCACGGGAATCGAGGACGTGGGGCTCCTGTTCGCCCGCGCGCTGGCGGCTTCCGGGCTGGAGGTCGTACATGTGGACCCGACGCGTGCCGCTCGTCACCGCGCGGCACAAGGGATCCCCAAAAGTGACCGCGCCGACGCCAGGCTGATCGCCTTAATGACTCTGGCGGGCGAGGCGCGACCTGTTGTCGCATCCTCTCCGGAGGCGGAGGCCCTGCGCGTCGTGGCGCACGCCCATCGGGCAGCCGTGGTGCGCCGTGCTGAGGCACTGCACGCCCTGAGGGCGGGGCTGATGCGGATCTGGCCGGCGGCCGTAGCGGCGTGGCCGGCGAATGTCGGCGGGCTGCGTAGCGCCCAGGCGCGAGCCGTGCTCGCCGTTGCCCCCACCCCGCGGGCAGCAGCAGGGCTGGACCGTACGGCTCTGGCTGTGCTGCTGTCTGCCGCGGGACGCACGCGCACGGTCCAGGACGAGGCCGAGCGTCTGCGCATGATCTTCCACCGCCCGGCGATGCTCCTCGATCCCCGGGTCGAAGGCGCCGAGGCTCTGCGCATCGGGCATCTTCTGGCGGTCCTTGACCATGCAGTGCGCAGGGTCGAGGACCTGGGGCGGGACTTGGAGCGGCACTACACCGGCCACCGGTTCCACCCGCTGATGGCCGGCGCTCCCGGTATCGGGACCGTCCTCGGTGCTTACCTCCTGGCGGAGATCGGCGACCGGCCCGTCGAGCGCTTCGGCAGCGGACGATCCCTCGCGGCGTACGCGGGTGTCGCTCCGGTCACCTGGGCCTCCGGCCAGACCGTACGGGTCGCCTTCCGGCGGGCGTCCTCCACGCTCCTGAGGAGCACGCTCCACGCGACGGCGTTCTCCCTGGTCGGCCACTCACCCGGCGCCCACGCGTACTACACGATGCGCCGCTCCGCAGGCGACGCGCACGCCACGGCCCTGCGGAAGGTGGGACGCAAGATCGTCCTCTGCCTCTACCACTGCATGGCCACCGGACTGCCGTACGACGACGGCATCGCCTTCGGCTACGACCCTGCCGCCGACGGCGCTCCCACCCGCTCCAGGCGCCCACCGCTCGACGAAGAGCAGATCGAGCAGGCCCGCAGCATGCTCGCCGCTCCCGGGAGTACGGTCACGGCCACGGCCCGGGCCTTCGGGGTCAGCACGCAGACGATCTATCGGCACGTTCTCGGCCGTCACCGGACCCGATGACACGGTGACGTGCTCGTTCGGTCCGAGGGAGGAGGCGTTCACCGTCCGGCGGTGAAGGCCCCCGCTCTCGGCCAGAGCGGGAGAGGCGGGCGGCCCGTGGTACGCCCGAAGGTATCCCCGGGCCCTGAGCCCCGACGTGGGAATGGCGCCCACGGTCCCGTCCGCCTCGCTAGACACCAGTGAAGCCCGGCCTCCCCGTACGGGGAGGCCGGGCTTCACGCATACGTCCGACACATGACGACCGCACGGCCCCGCCGCCCCTCACGGGCTGCGGGGCCGACCAGCAAGGGGCGCCGCTCGAAATGAGCGACGCCCCAGCGGACCGGTTCGCCTCACCTCGTGGCCGTGGCCTTGGTGAGAGCCTTGTCGAGGTGGCGGTCGACGAGGGCGGGGGAGCCGGAGACGACCAGCAGCACGTTGCCCGCGCGGATCGCGGTCTGCTTGACCACGGTGCTGTGTCCTCCAGTGGAGGCCGTCAGGAGCTGGCTCCACTGCTCGTCCCCAAGCCCGCGGGGCGGTGCCAGCTTCTGTGAGGCCATGTCGATGGGGGTACCGCCCGCGACGACCTGATACGTCGGGCACCCGGTCATCGCCGCGAAGATCTCGCCGGTGCCGTCGGACAACGCGTCCGGGTGGCCGCTGTACAGCTCCTCCGAAACTTCCGAGGAGCTGCCGTTGGTGAAGGAAACCTTCGCTTCGCGCGGGAAGGACAGGCTGCCGCCGATCGCGGCATCACCGCCCAGCTCGTTCAGGGCCGGGCAGCCGACGACGGTGACGTCGTCGTGCTGGGCGGAGCGCTCCGGCTTGCGCAGGTAGTCGGGGCCGAGATCGTTCTCGTCGAGCAGGCGCGTCTCCAGCGCGGCCGAGGAGAGGACAGGGGTGGTGCTGGCCGGCTTTCCGGTACGGGCGGACGGTGCGGTGGTGGGCTCGGTGCCGGCGGTGTCGGCGGAGCAGGCGGGCACGGCGAGGAGGGCGGCGGTGACGCCGAGGACGGTGGTGGCGACGCGAACGCGCATGACGGAACTGACCCCTTGGTGGACGACGGGTGGTCAGTACGGGCCCGTAGGCCCGGTGGGGTCGTAGGAGTGGTGGTCAGTGCCCGAAATGGCGCAGGCAGTCCTCGAACGTGGCATGCGTCGAGTCCGCAGGCCCCGCGTGCCGGTTGTACCAGGCGGTGTCGATGCGCGTCTCCCGCTGCTGGTGACCGGCCCGGCAACGCAGCCAGATCTCATCACGGGTGGAGAGGATGAGCCAGTCCCGGTACGCGCCGCACTCGGCGCAGGCGGCCAACTCGCCTTCGAGGACGAGCGGCTGCTTCCACGGCATCATCCTGCCGCCGAGCTGGTCATGGCTCGGCACCCGCAGCTCCGGCGGAAGGAAATCGTCGACCATCGCCGTCGGCTCGACTTGCTGCGGCTCCGCCGCCGGCACCCCGAGTACCGGGGGGACCAGGTCTGCCAGCCGCGCGTGCAGCTCGGCAAGCTGACGCTCCGCCTCGCTCGGTCCCTTGGCCCTGCGGCCTATTCGGTGAAACACCCTGACGTCCTCCTCTACCTCGTCCAACTCGCTGGATGATCGTGCCCTATGCCCCCGGCAGGTTCAATTAGCAAAGTCCACAGTGCTCGCCCTTGCCTCACTTTGCCGCCGGCGGTGTGTGCTGACGCCGCACGCCAGTGTTCAGCGGGGCTCATCGGGACCGGCCCGGTGCCTCATGCCCGTTGCGACGCCTGCCGGATGTGGAGGGCCGGGTCGTGGACCTGCGCCTGGTGTTCCGGTCGCTTGCCGTGCTCGTCTCGGGCGGGGCGGATGCGTCGGCGGGCAGGTCTGCGGTCCGCCGCAGACGCCACACCAGGACGTCGCTGACCTGGTCCGCGGTGTCGAGTTCCCGGCGCTCGACGGCCTCGGAGAGGAGAGCGGCCGGATCGTGGCCGGCGGCTTCGGCCTCCGCGATCGTCGCGGCCAGGGCGTACCAGCCGGGCTCGGCGAGGATCCGCTCCGCCAGGCCCGGCAGGGTCTCGCGCAGCAATGCGGTCTGCCGCTGGATCACCGGCCCGCTCAGACGCCGGCCACGCGCGTGGAGCACGCCGAGGGACTGGGCGGCGGCGGACTGGTAGGCGGTGCGCAGGTGCTCGGCGGCCCGGGCGGCAGCCTCCGCTTGCTGAGCGTGCCCCTTCCGAGCGTGCCAGTGCACGGCGACGGTGATCAGGAAGGTGAGCATGTCGATCGCCATCGCGGTGCTGGCACCGTCCTCACCCCGGCCCAGGGCACTGCCGCCGTGGACGAGGTCGCGTGCGGCCTGACGCAGGACCCGGTCGTGGCCCCGTACGGTGCGTACGTGGGACCGTGACGCCCGCTCGAAGGCGGTGGCGGCGGCGTGGAGTTCGCGGCGGGTGTGCGCGGCGGACGTGGCCGCGAGGGCGTCCAGGACCTCACCGGCGGCGGCGATGTGAGCGGCGACGACCGCGTCGTCACCGTGCTCGATGACGAGTACGGCCTGCCACGCTGCTGAAGCCGTGGCCCGCCGGGCAGCGGCCGGGGTGCTCGGCCTCGTACGGACCGGGGCCTCCTGGTCCGGGGTTGGGTGACCGGACCAGCGTTCCCGGATGCGGGGCAGCGAGAGGTCGGGGGCCAGGCGCGCGCCGGGGTAGAACACCGGTTCGCCGTCCTTGTTCAGGTCGTCGTGCAGAGCGACCTTGTATCCGAGCAGGTCGCCGGAGGGTGCTGTGCGCTTGCGGATGAGGAGGCCGGCGGCGGCGAGCCGTTCGAAGAACTCCTCGTCGCTCCTCGCGCCGGCCACGGCCCGCCGTACGGTCTCGCGCAGCGTTTCGCGGGCGGTGCGTTCGCGGCCCTGACGTTTCGCCTTGTGGCGTTCGGCGCTGGTGGGCCGCTGTGCGGCGGTGCCGTCACCGGGTGCGACCTGGTGGAGGCCGAGCTCCTTCTCGATGAGCCGGGCTTCGGCCTGGGCGCGGGCGCCGGAGCGGAAGTCGTCGGGGCGGTGGCCGTCCTCGGTGACGAGGGTGGCGACGATGTGGATGTGGTCGTCCGCGTGCCGTACGGCGACCCAGCGGCAGCCGGATTGCCCCTCGCCGGGGTCGATGCCCGTCGCGGCGACGATCCGGCGGGCGATGTCGGCCCACTCCTCGTCGGACAGCGTCCGGTCACCGGGTTCGGCGCGTACGGATGTGTGCCAGACATGCTTCGCCGGACGGGCATGTTCCGCGAGCGCCATCACGGGTTGGTCCAGGAGTTGGTGGAGTTCCTTGAGGGTGGCGTTTGGGTCGCGGCCGGGGTCGGGGGACATGCCGTCGAATGAGGCGACGAGGTGAGGGTCGACATGTTCCTCGTGCTTGCCGGGGCCGAAGAGATAGGCGAGGAGCCCGATGGTCCGGGAGCCTTCATTGTTGACGCTGGGGATCATGAGCTGCGGCGTTCGATCAGACGTGTGGCGGCTTCGTGAGCGGTGTCGGCGGCACGCCGTACGGCGATGATGGCCGCTTCGAGCTGGGGGGCGTCTGCGCCGGAGTTGAGTGCCTTGACCGCCTGGTTGAGGTTGCTGCCGGCCCAGCCGAGCCGGCGCCGGCTGTCGAAAAGGGCGGTGATCACTTCGCGTTCGTCGGCGATCTCGGCGCTGGTGCGGTCGAGGTCGCTCGCGGCTGCGAGTGCGGCACGGGCGAGGAACCCGGCGACCGACAGCTTGCAGCGGGCGGCGGCGGATTGGATGAGGACGTACTCGACTTCGTTGAGTCGTACGGCGGGCTGGCGCAGACGCTTCGTCTCGGGTGGTTGACGAGGTCGCTGACGAGCGCGAGGAGCACGCTGTCGGCTGGGGCGCGACTGCGGCTGCTTCTCCTCCTGCCCCGGCTTCGATCCGCCCCCGGTCGAAGCCTGAAGGACCTGCGCCCCCCGGTGCAGGTCCGGACCCGTCCCCTCGGGGGCGGGTCCGGCGGAAGCTATGCTTCCGCCCCAACTTGCTCGCCCCGAGACCGAGTTGATGTCAGGGCCAGGTTCCGGGGTGGTGGTGTTCTCGGGTGCGTGCGTCATCGCAGTTCGGGCCTCGCGGATCGGGTGTGGTGCTGGGGGGTCGCGGTCAGTGCGAGCACACCGGCCGGGTGCGTAGAGATGCGGAGCGGCCCGCTAGACCGGACCGGGCCGGGCCGCCGGCCGGTTGGCGTGAGGACAGCGGCGTGCAGAACATGTCCGCGCACCAGGGTGTGCGCCCTGGCGGCTGCCTCGGTGACCGATGAGAGCGGGGGAGTGCGGCGCTATCTCCCAAGCGGGACGGTGGCCCGGCACAGAGCCGGGCCATCTTTTGTGGATAGGGGCTTGAGCTGGGGTTTTGCCAGCTAGCCGCACTCGGGGCAGCGACCGACGTGGGTGGAGAGCGCGCGGGCCATCTGCTCCTTCGCGGAGGCGGCCCGCTTCGCGCTGGACTTCCCCGAGGGCCTGCCCTCGTATCGCTGGGAGTGGGCCAGCATGAAGTTGATCTCCCGTTCGAACTGTGCGCGTACGTTGATGAACCGGCGGCAGGTCTTCATCGTCATCGCGACCTCCTTGTGTCTCGGGGCAGGTGCGCGAGCGCAGGGTCGGCGTAGAGCTGGTCCTGGAGCTTGCGGAAGCCCTCGTTGCTGATGGTGATGTTGTTGCGCCGTAGGTGCGGTCGTATGACCCGGCGCGTCATGCGACCCGCCTCCAGAGCCGCCTCGCGGGCCACGTCGACCTTCACCTCCCAGGGGACCTCGTCGTTCTGGTCCGGAGGCATGGTCCGCGGCGTGCGCGAGGTTTCGTGGTCCGTGGTCGCAGCCCCCTGCAGTCCACCCGAGGGCTCGTCCTCGTCCTGGTCCGCCGGACCGTCCTGGTCCTGGTCCGCCGGACCGTCCTGGTCTTGGTCCGCCGGATCGTTCTGGTCCTGGTCCGCGGCGGGTTCGGCGGGCTGGTCCGTGGTCCGAGGGTGCTCGCGGTCCGGCATCTGGTCTGCCGGGGCGGCTTGGTCCGTGCTCGCCGTATCAGGATCCTGGGCCGGTCCACGCCCATGGTCCGCTCGGTCGTGCTCCACCGGACCGTGGGAGCTATCGGCCGGTTGACCTGGGGTTTTCCTGGTCCGTCCATGGATTTCGATGCCGCGCGGACCATCACTGGTCTGCTGGTCCGCACCCGTCGCGTTCTGGCTGGCAGCCTGCTCGGAAGCCGAGTCGCTCCGGTGGTCCGCAGCCGGATCCTCGTGGTCCGCCGGGACTGAACCCGCGGCGTGGTCCGTGGTCCGCGCAGGGCCGTGACCGTGCCGGTCGGGGTGGTCCGCGCCTGCTGGACCAGTCTCCGGTGCTGGTCCGAACCCGTGGTCCGCACCGCCTCCCGGACGGTCCGCAGGGCGGGTCCAGCCCGCCGCTGAGGCGAAGGAAGGCACTTGGTCCGCGTTCTGCTCCCCGGCTTCCGCCGCTGTCAGTGCCCCCGAGTGTCCGGCGCCCGGGTGGTGGCGGGTGATGAGGATGTACAGGTGGACCGCGCCGGCCAGGGCGAGCGGGGCCAGGGTGGACAGGACGGCGACGACCGTGTCGCCCAGGCGCAGGCCGGTGGTGTGCGCGGTCTGCTGGTTGAGGCGGACCGCGTGCAGGGAGTTGGCCCAGATGCTTGCCGCGGTGGCTGTACCGAAGAGCGTCCAGACATAGAGCCGGGCCCCCAGCGGAGCCTCGGAGAGGACCAGCAGCGCGCGTACCCCGTAGGCGATGAAGCCGTCGACCACGAGGGGGAAGAGATAGGTCAAGTGCCCGCGGATGTGGATCGCGACGGCCATCTGCTGCAGCGCGTCGTAGCTCAGGGCGCATCCGGCGAGGCCGAGGATGACGATGGCGAGCCGGTCCCACACCCCGATGGGCGCGACGGCGGGGTGTGCGGAAGGGGAGGTCATGCGGCCTTTCCGAGAGGGGCGGACGCCGAGCCCAGCGGCGCCGCAGGACGAGTACCGGGCTCGATGGTCGTGGGCGCAACCGTGGCCGGAGCGGTCTTCTTCCGCTTCTTCTTGGGGCGCGGCACGCCAAGGTGGCGGTCGCGGTCGAAGACCTTGTTGGCTGCCTGTCGGAGCAGGTCCCGGGCATGCTTCCGGCTGATCCGCAAAGCGGCGGCGAGCCGGACGGGCAGCCAGCCGCGGACGTAGGCGTGGTCGATGACGACCTGCCGCTCGGCCTCCGTCAGGTGCACGTCACGTCCCTGGAAGAAGGCGGCCACGCGCAGGTAATCAAGGCGCTTGTCGAACTTGTCGTGCAGAGGACTCCGCTCCGCTTCAGTCAGACCACCCCACACGCCATCCTTGAGGGCGTTCTCCAGGGCGAAGTTCAGGCACTCGCGGCGTACGGGGCACCAGCCGCACAGCTCTTTCGCCTCCGCGATCTCCTCGTGGTTGCGAGGGCCGGGGAAGAACACGGCCTCCGCGTCCTCCCAGTCCATGCCGTGGCATGCGCCGCGGGGGTGCCAGCTGGTGTCTCCGATGCCGCGCATGCCGGTGGCCGGCGCGTCGTGGGTGGTGATGTGGCGCAACGTGGGTCTCCGATGTGCTGCCGCACCGCCCGGCGGGCACGATGCTCGGCGGGTGCGGCGTCGGGTGCCGGCTGCGGCGCGACGGCGTGCGCCGCAGCCGGTGCGGGACAGGGGGGTGCCGGGGTGGCCGTGCAGCGGACGGGTTGCACGTGCCGGAGGGCCGGTCAGGCGAGGGCAGGCTGCTGGGGCTGCTCGGTGAGCAGTGCCTGCTGGGCGGTGGCGAGGTCGAGACGGCTGGGGTGCGTGGCGCAGGGAGCGGTTCCGCGGGCTCCGCCGTCGGGACCGATCCTCCGGCGACGGCATGACTCGCCGGGCTGGGCCAGGCACCAGGTGCACCGCACGCTCAGGGCGTCGGGCCGCCCCTGCGCGACAGCGGCCTCTCGGGCCGCGCGGGCGGGCCGGTAAGGCACGAGGGCCGCTCGGGCGGCGGGCGGTATGCAGGACCCGATCTCCCGCAGCCTCGCTTCCAGCCTTGGGCTGACTTCTGCGCGGCCGGTGGTGATGCCCCGGGCCTGTGCGGGTTGGGCGGTGCCGGTGGCGACGGCACGGCGGGTGCCGACCAGTTCGGCTGTCCAGGCGGCCTGGTCGTCCGGGTCGACGGAGGGCGTTGGGTCGGAGTGCCTGGCCAGGCGGTCGCTTCGGTAGCTCTCCCAGGGGCGGGCGATGTCCGCCGGGAGGATCGGGTACGGCGAGGTGCGGACGTGCCGACGGGCCACGGCGAGGGCATCCCAGCCGTGCGGGGTTGCTGTTGGAACGTCGTCGAGCAGTTCGTGCCACTGGGCGAGCTGGTCGGCCGCCTCGCGGTGGTCGGTGCGGATGGTGCGGGGGTCGATTCGGCCGATGTAGGCCAGCAGGGCTGCGATTTCGCGGCGGTCCACGGTCAGCCCTCCGTTCCGGTCTGCTCGTCGAGGGCGGCCAGCAGGGCGGCGGTGTGGGCCTCGGCCCGTGTCATGCCTCCCGGCGCGGCGGGGTTCTTGCCCGGCACGGCGTACAGGTTCGGGCGTCCGGAGGCGTGCTCCCGGGCTACCCAGGAGCGCCAGTCGGCAGCCCAGGCATTCGCCGACCGCGGTTCGAAGCTGGCCCGGTGGGCACGCCACTTCGCGTCAGCGGCCAGGAGACCCTGCTCGCCGAGTCGGTCGAGGTGTCCCTGCTGGCGGGCCCAGGTGTGGGAGGCAGGGTCGATCTTCCACTCGGCAGCCGAGAGGACGGCAGCACCACTACTGCTGTACCTCCGGTTCCAATCAGGTTCACTACGGTTCTGGGTGCCGGTTTCCGGTACACCGTTGTGCCGGTTTCCGCTACGTCGGCGTGCCGGTTTCCGTCGGGACCTGCCGGTTTCCGGTGCTGCCGGATTCCGGACCCTCGCGGGGGATTCCGGCACCTCACGCGGGCGGATGCCGTACTGCCGCAGAGCCGAGAGCCGGAGCTTCGTAGGGCCGGGCGGATCGTCGGCCACTGCCGTGCCGTCGTCCTCCTGCAGCTGCTCGCGCCGAGCCTGTACGAGGGCCTCGGCGGCCAGGGGCAGGCGGTAGACGGTGCTGCGCTGCGGTCCGACGAGGTCGTCGAGCTGTTCCAGCTCCTCGGCGAGGACCAGGCGCTCGATGGCTTCACGCACCGTGGAGATCGAGGCGCGGGTGCGCTTGGCCAGGCTGGACTGCGAGGCCCAGGAGATGCACTGGTCGTCGGCCACCCGGTCGGCGATCGACAGCAGGACCAGGCGTGCGGTGCCTCGGCTGGAGCTGTGCTCCCACACCCACTCGCGGGCTTCGCTGCTCATCGGCCGCTCCCGGCGAACCCACGAGAGAGGCCTGTCTGACTCGGGATGGTTGAGCCCGTCTCGGGGCGCCGGGGCACCGAGACAGAGCGAGCTGCGACACAGGCCGGACGGAAGGGCCTTTTGCGCAGGGCGGAGCGCATGTAAGAATCTCCTTTGGTATTGCCACGCTGAGACGCCCCGTGGAAGGGATCAGCGTGGTGATGGTGGCGACCTCCGCCCTTGCAGGGGCGGGTACAGCCGTTAGGCGTCCGGCGTCCGGGAGGTTCCAGCTCCCGGGCGCCGTCGCTGTATGCGAGGACCTATGGGGCCCGAAGGTTGTGCACGTCAGCGTTCCTGTGTTCGTCCACGTGGGCGGTCTGCCCGGCGGGGGACGACGAACATCGCACCGATCGGCGTCAAGGTCCAGAGTTGGTTCTTAAACCCTGTACTGGTTGCAGAGAGTCACCATTGCTGAGATGGGCCTGGGGTCGCCGGTAGGTGCCAGTACGGCAAGCGAGCCGCATAGTCCCCCCTTCGCCCTTCAAACGACGGCGAGACAGCGGCCCGCCATGACCCTCCGACCAGGAGCGATCCACTCCGGTGGTCGAATGTGGAGGCAAGTACATCCCGACGCCCGCTCCCCGTCAACTGCAGTTTTGCTCCTTGAGACGCGGGGAATCCACTGCAGTGGATAGACTGACACCCGCGACGAAAGGGTCACGGATGACGCAGAGTGATGGAGAGCCAGCCTTCTCAGAGCTGCTCGAGCGCCTCTGGCAGAGCAAGAGGCACCCCACGGGGCGCGTGTTTACGTACCCGGAAGTTTCCCAGGGCATTCTCGACTGCACAGGCTTCAAGATCACCACGAGCGGCCTTCAGCAGCTGCGCACGGGCGTCAACCTGAACCCCAAGTGGTACACGGTCAAGGGCTTGGCGATCTTCTTCGGGGTGGAAACGGACTACTTTCTCGGTGTCGACGAGCCCGGTGACGACGAGCCCGGTGACGACGAGTCCGGCGTCGACGAGCCCGGCGTCGACGAGTCCGGCACCGACGAGCCCGGCGACGACGTGGACCAGGACGGCGAGCTGACGGGTGCCGAGGAGCGGGTGCTCGCGGCCATGCGTGACCGAGGGGTACTTCGCGTGGCCCTGCGAGCGAGCGGCCTGGACGAGCCGAGCCTGCGGATGGTGGAGGTTGTGCTCGACCAGACGCGCCGGCTGCAGGGGCTGCCGGAAGCAGACCTCTCGGACCTCCTGGACGACGAGTGAAATGCAGCCCCCGCAGCGCGGCGCGTGGCTCCCTTCCCGGCAGGGTGGCGCGGTGGTTATGCGTCGGCTGATCCCTCGGGGGAGCCGTACTCCACCAGCAGATTCACGCAGAGCGATACGGTGCGAATCGGCCACATCGTGACGATGCGCACGGCCACTTCCCTGCCCTGGTGATACGGGAGCCTGAGACGACGGATTTCTCCGTGGGAATGCTCAACCAGTTCCGGCCGGCCCCAAAATGCCCGCGCGGCCGGGGAACCCGTGAGAATGTCGTGTTCGAGCTGGGCCAGCGCGAGGTCTTCCGGGTGACGGGCCCGCGCATAGCGGAGCTGTCCCAGAAAAGGACGCGCCCAGTCCTCCGGCCAGTTCACCAACTGCTCCCGCGCCGAGGGGTCGAGAAATACCCAGCGCATCTGGTTGCCGCCGTGCTCTACCCAGGGAAACCAGCGCCGCAGGCTGGAGTTGTGCGCAACCACATCCCAGCACAGGTCTGTGGCAAAGGCCGGAACTGGTTCCTGGTTGTCCAGGAGCCACTGGAGCAGGTCCTGGTCCCACTCCCCAGGTGCTCTGCTCCCGGACGGTGTTGAGGGGGCCGGTGGCCGGCCTACGGCCTTCAGATACAGCGTGGTGCGCTCGGCGGGACTCAGGTCCAGTGCGGTTGCGACGCGGTCAAGGAGGTCGGCCGCGTAGTTGGCCGCGACGCCGTTCTCCAACTGTCGATACCAGCGCACGCTCACCCCTGCCAGGTGGGCCATGTCTTGTTGGGTCAGTCCCGTCCCACGCCGCACCGTCTGCGGGAGGCTGGGGATATCTCGGGGATTCCGTCTTGCCCGCCAGTACCGCATCAGGATCGGCAGTGGCTCGCCCACTTCGCCGTGTCGGTTCCCGGAAACCATGATCGGGAGGTATGCCCCGCCTCGGTGATCTGTGCCACAAATCGCGAATCATTCCGTCATTTAGCGTAACCGGCTCCGGCGTGGGCGCGCCGCGCCGCGTGCTTCTCACGCTGACGACATGACCGAAATGGTGCTTATGGGTGCTCGAATGCGCACCTGGAGGTCGCGGGTCGCCCCACTTGGGCCCCGGTGGAGGTTACGTTCCGTATGCGGAAGTCTCAGTGCCGGTCATTCCGGTTCGGCCTACGATTTTGGCGTTCTTGCTACCTCGTGGGCACCCGCAATGCGAAAGATGGGAGTTTGCCGTGTGCATGTCCGAAGTTGCTGAACGTCGTCTGCGGGAGCAGTGCGAGAAGAAGATCGACGAACTCGGCCTCCCGTACCGATTCACGACGCGCCAATTCTGTGATGCGATAGCGGATCGACGGGGGAAGGGGATTATTTTCAACCCGCTGCCCGACTTCGCTCTTTCCGGTGGGGCCTGTGGTATGCGGATTGAAACGCAGACTTCAGACATGATCTTTTATGCGCAAGGTATATCGGTGCATCACCAGCGACATATTCTCGCGCACGAGCTGAGCCACGTGTACTGCGACCATCCTGGCCGCCTGGTGGTCGACTCGGACACAGGAGAGGTGGTCCGGGCATCGGGCCGCACGGGGTACTCCACCAGCGAGGAGCGAGAGGCCGAAATCATGGCCAGCTTGGTTCGGCGACGCATCTACCAGGACCGGGACGCTCCGCCCCGCCACCTGGAGACCAGCCCAGCCAGGTGGGACGCCCTCTTTGCGCAGCCATTCCCGACTTCCTGGGGCCGGGGACGATGAGCACCGTCTCTCTCAGCACCTCTTTCGTCTCGTTTCCGCCACTGGTGCCGCAGAGGCCCGCATTCTCGGCAATACATCCTCGCCAGCGGTAGTTACGCCGCCCTCACGGCCTCCTCTTAGCGCGACCGGCCCTCAGAGTCAGCCGTGTCGCCCACCCGAAGGCGTTTCGCCCTGCGTGCCGCAGCAGCGTTTCCCCGCAGCACACCTGTCAACAAGGCAAATCCCCTACCCATCCAAGGCTGGGCCTGAAGCACCGGGGCTCCGGGCCCAGTCCTCTAGAAGGCGTCAAGTCGACCCGTGAGCATCTTTTTTCTCGGCCTGGCCACCCTGCTCGCAGGGGCGGGAGTTTTCTGGGTCCTCGGCAGGAGGAGGCCCCGGCCTCCCGGCACGTGGGCCATGAGTGCGCTCCTGGGCGCCTTCGCCCTTTTCCTTGCCTCGTACGCGCCACTGGTCGAGGGTGCCCTTGATGCGGCCGTTCCCCACGGAAGTCGAATTCTCGGCGACTGTGCATCGCTGGGAGCGACCGCAGCGATCCTGGCCGTTTCGCTCCAGCTCAATCTGGGCCCTGCAGAAGCTAAGCGGCTCATCAGGGCACGACTGAAATGGATGATCGCTGCCCTCGCTGCCCTCGCTGGCGTCGTTGCCCTGTTCGCATACGAGCAGGCCATCCGTCACTCGGCAGGCGCGTACGACGTCTACATGCTCGTGTACATCTGCGTCATCGGCGCCACGGACGTGAATTTCGTCGTCCAGGCGCTGCGCCAGGTGGCGAGTACGCGACGGACCGCCGTGCGTATCGGCCTGCGTACCGCGGCGGCGGGCACAGGCGTCGCGCTGATCCACCTCGCCTACATAACCTGCAGATTCCTAGACCTGGGGCTGGGCCCGGCGCCCGTCAGCCAGGGGGACAGGTGCACCTCGCTGAGCGCCGTGCGCTGCGCAGTCGGTGTGACGTCTCCAGCGCTTGCCGTCGCGCTGATCTGCGTCGGTCTGACCCTGCCCGCCGTGGTCTATCCGATCCGGCACATGCGCCAGCGCCGCTGGGAAAAGGCTTCTTTCGAAGCTCTCACCCCTCTGTGGCGGGACCTTGCGGAGGCTATGCCGCATATCGTTCTCTCGCCCGCCAGGCCGATCGCGGGCAGCGCACCCGATTCCGACACTTCCTATCACCTGCAGCGACGCGTCATCGAAATCAGCGACGGCATCCTCGCCCTACGGCCGTACCGATCCCGCAGTACTCAGGATGCTGCCGGCCGGGTATTCACATCGGGCACCGATCGCGCCGCCGCCGCGATCGAAGCAGCCGTAGTGAAGGCGGCACTCGCAAACCTGGCCGTCGGCCACCTCGCCCACGACGTGGCCCCTCCACCGAAGAAGACATCCGCACGCAAAGACCTGCGCGCCGACACGGAGTGGCTCCTCCAAGTAGCTCACGCCTACAGCAGACCCGCCGATGTCCGCCAGCCGTCCCAGCGTGGTGAAGGGTGAAACGACGAACAACGCGATTCGCAGCGTCGGCTCGCCGATCACCTCAGGGCCGAGGTGCCGAAGCGCGGTGCCGGTCTCGACGACGTCGGCGATGACCTCCGCGACACCGAGCTTGAGCCACGTTTCGACCGCGCCGTCCAGGCGCACGATCTCGTCGGCCTCGACGCCCTGCTCAGCCAAGTACTTGGCGACGACGCCGGGGCAGAAAGTGACGATCGTCAGCCGGGCGAGTCCATCCACGGGGCAGTCGAACCGATCCCACGGGCGGGCCGGTGAAGCCTGGCATTCGAACTGGTGCTCTAATTGGTGTATGGATCCCTTCGGCTTCCCTGATGACCTCGTCCGTGCTCAGCAGGCATGGAACGCTGCCTACCGGGCGCTAGCCGTACCTCACCCCCGCCGTGCCACCGTGCTGCGCCGGCGGCTGCTGCGATTGTCGGTTCGGCTTCAGGAGCATCCGTTCTGGGCGACTCCCTACGGCCGGGGGCCGTCAGCCAGGGTGGAGTTGCGCCGTCGCGCCCGTGTCGTTGCCCGACAACGGGAGGAGGGGTCGGCGTGAGCTGCCCGGTCGGGGCCGGGTTGTCGCCGAGGCAGGAGATGGTACTGCGGGTCGTTCGGGAGTGGATCGCCGAGTACGGTGAGGGGCCCTCGATCCGGCAGATCGGTGCCAGGGTGGGCCTTTCCAGTGCGAGCTCGGTCGCCTACCAGCTCGGGCGGCTGGAGGACCTCGGGTATCTCAGCCGCACTGGCCAGCGTTGGCGGACCTGTCGCCTGCGCTGACAGGGGGGCAGGCGAGGGCGCCGGGGGCGGTGTTCCTGTGAACGGTCGGGGCGGCGATCTGTCCGGGGCTGTTCGCCAAGTCAGAGTCAGCTACCTCGTCACGGGCCACCCGTAGGACTGGGCTTGGGTCCGCCACATGGTCGCGTACTCCCCATCCTCGTCGAGGAGGGACTCGTGGGTGCCTTCCTCGATGAGCCGGCCGTGGTCGAGTACGACGATGCGGTCAGCACTGCGAGTCGAGCCCAGCCGGTGGGTGATGAGGAATGCGGTCCGCCCGGCCGCCACTGCACCGAGGGGAACGTGAGGCGGTGGGGCCGGAGACGAGATTGCCGACGCCGGTGTGGTATCCCGCGATCGTGTCGGTCTACGGGCTCGGGGAAGAAACGTCAACGTGCTCGGCCGGTACTCCTTCCAGCTCCCCGACCTGCCCGGCGGACGTGGCCCCTGCGGGACGAGGGCGCAGCCGACGACGAAGCAGCCTGACCAGGCCGTTAACGCCGGAGTAACGCTTGGCGTTTGCCCGCTTCAGGGCCGGGGCGACAGACTCCTTCGGCATGACGACGACTCAGTGCGCACGGGGGGTCACCGCCGCGGCGGCCACCCGGCGGGGAACCCGGGACCACAACGCCGACGGATGGGCCATCCACGCGTATCCGGTGGCGGAGCTGACGGCCGCGGCGGTGGTGGACGGCATCGGGAACTCCACCGAGGTGGCTGAACTCTCCCGGCTCGCGGCCCAGGTCGCCGCCCGGATCGGGGCCCGCAGGGGCCGGATGGCCGGTCTCCTCGCCGCGGCGGAGCTGTACGGCGACCCGGGCGCCACGGACGTCGAGCCGGACGCGGTCGCCGTCCTCGTCCTGGCCGAACCGGGCGAGGACACGCGCCTCGCGTGGATCGGCGACTGCCGAGCCTGGGGCTTCGACGGTCAGCGGCTGCGGCAGTACACCACCGACCACTCCATGGGCGAACACCTGCGTTACAACGGCGGCAAGCGGATCGACCTGGAGCAGGCACGGCTGCACGACAACTGGGTGCTGACGAGCCTGGGCAGCGCGGTCGTGGCCAGCGTCTGCCAGGCGTCCATCCCCGACCCGCTGGTGATCCTCACCTCCGACGGCGTGCACGACAGCCTCGACGAGGACGAACTCGACGGCCTGGTCCACGACCACCCCGACGACCCTCAAGCCCTGGCCGACGCCCTCACCGCCGCCGCACGGGCCGACAAGAAGGGGTACCGGGACGACGCCACCGCCGTGGTCCTGCGGCACCATCGCTGATCAGCGCCTGCTGTCTCCGGGCGCGAGCAGGCTGGTGACCTCGGCGATCGCCTCCGCCGAGGGGGGAAGTACTTCCGTACGTTCTCCGGCTTCTTGTGCCGCGACTTCGCTATCAGCATCGGCAGGCTGGCGCCCTGCTCGCCGAGGTGGGTGAGGCCGGAGTGCCGGTACTCGTGAAGGTCCCAGCCCGTGCCCGGCACCCCGCTGAGGGCTGTGTGGGCGTTCAAGAGGGCGCGGGCCTGCCCCTCCGGCGGCGTGTGCTCGGTTGCGGCAGGTGCCCACGCTGGCCGATGCGATGGCCGCTCCAACAGGTCCTGTGGCGTTGCTGGAAGTTGCGCCTGAGAGCAACAACGAGCAACGACGAACACGCGCCGAACTGACCCCGGCGCGACTAAAGTTCGATCACCAGTGGTATTCAGACGTGCGCACAGGGGAGTCAAGGATGGGGTCCGGATTACCGTCCGCCGACGTCGGCAAGCCTCGGGGATACCTCCTGGCTCAAGCTCGGCGGGTCCGGGGCTGGAGCCAGGGCGAGATGGCCCGGCAGTTGCGCGCCCTTGGGGTCGAGCGGGGCCACCCGATCTATACGCGGCGCGACGGCGTCTGGTACTGGGAGCACGATCGCATCCCCGATGGCCCCACTCAGCTACTCATCGCCGATCTGCTCGGTATTCCGCCGAACCTCGTGGATGAGCGACCATGGCCGGAATGGCTGTCCGAGGACCCCGCCCAGAGGCCAACACCACGCCCGTGGACGGTACTTGGCGCCACCGAGGCTCTGGCCGACCTAGCAAAGGGTGCCGCAATGGACGTCACACGCAGGGAACTGGTCCTGATCACCGGCTCAACTCTCACCGCCTCCCTTCTGGCCTGGCTGACCGCGGACCCCGCCGCCGCCGGCCAACTCACCACCGGCCAGCGCATCGGGGAGGGGGCCGTAGCGAAGGTCGAGGCCATGGCCCGGAGACTCCGCCAGGCCGATGACGCAGACGGCGGCGGCACCGTTCTCGCCGACGCTTCCAGCGGCCTGCTTCTCGTTGAACGGCTGATCCGTACCCGCACCTACTCCGACCAGCACCGCTCTCGCCTGTACGCCGCCGCTTCCGACCTCGCCCGCCAGCGCGCCGCCGCGCTGTTCGACCTCCGGGGCGAGTGCGCCGACGGAACCTACGACACCGCCTTGCGAACCTCGCAGGTCGCCGGGGATTCCGCCCTCGGCGCCAATGTCCTCTCCTTCTGGTCCATGAGCGCCTACAACACCGGCCGCCTCCACGATGCCGTGGCGATGGCGAACACGGCCCTGGCCTCGGTCCGGGGACGCACGACCCCGCGAGTCGAAGCCCAACTGACCACGCGCCGCGGCCGTGCCCGCGCTCACCTTGGTGACCCCCGCTGCTGGGCCGACTTCGACCGCGCCGAAGAACTCCTCGATCGTGCCGCCGGTCACGAAGACCCCGCATGGGTGTACTGGTTCGACCAAGCCGAGATCATGGGCGCCCGTGCCTCCAGCCACCGCGACCTGGGCCAGCACGACCGAGCCGAAGCCGTCTTCGTCCAGGCCAATGCCCAATTCAGCACCACCACGGTGCGCACCCACGCCCTGTACCTATCCAGGCAGGCCGACGCCCAGCTCGAACAGGGGAAGGTTGATCAGGCGTGCGCAACGGCGAGCGCAGCACTCGACCTGACCGAGACGATCAGCTCGCACCGAACGAGGGGGCCGCTGCGCGACTTCGCCCAGCGTCTCATCTCCTACTCGCAGCCCTGCGCCCGGGACTTTTACGAGCGAGCTCGATTGTCACTGGCTTCATAGCAGCCCGGCTCGGCAGGACCTGCTGCCCACGGCGCGCATCCCCGCCGTCGTCATCGCGCTGCAGCCTTCGACCGTGTCGCTCGGGAAGGCCAGACCCCGGCGACTACCGCCACGACCGACGCCTGAGGCACACCTCGGATACTGCGCCTCTCAAGTGCAGTGTCCGTCGCCAACTCCTCTCGCAGGTACCGAGTTGCGTCACGCGAGAGGTTGCCGAGAACAGCTCGACCGGGGCAGCCGCACGGCTACCGTCCGGCGGGCGGAACCGGCCGTACTGCAACACATCGAATCCCGCAGATCTACGTATCGAATCAGGAGGGTCCACATGGCTCCCAGAGCGAGCGACCAGAGCGCGAAGACGGTTCCCGCCTTCGCCGCGCAAGACCCGTTCGACCTCGACATCAGCGTCGTCGTGTCGGGGGGCACCGTGACGGCGAGCGCCGCCTCCGCCGGCGGCTGCGCCGCGACCTGCGGTAGCAGCGCCTGCGTCTCCAGCGGTTCCTGACCGCGCACCAGTCCACCGGCACGACGCCCATGTCGTGCCGGCGCCGCCCCTGCGGCATGCACCCCGCGGCTCGACCGAGGCCGCGTTCGACCAGGGAGGAAGCAACACATGGAGAGCGAGCAGTTCGACCTCGACATCAGCGTCCTGGAGTCCGGCGACGGACAGGCCACGCTGATCAACCTCACTGACGACGGCTGCGGCAGCACCTGCTCCAGCCCGTGCGCCACCAACGTGGCCTGACCGACAGGACACCGATGTGTCAGCCCGCGTGGCCTCCCGCCGCGCGGGCTGGCACCCCAACACCCACCGCCGGGAAGGGCGCATGGATTCCAGGACGATCAGGCCGCTCTACCGGTGCGCGGACATGGCGCTGGTGCGCGCTGCCCGCTTTACGAGGCTGCCGTTGCCCGCGTGGCCGGATCTCGCTGATGACAGCCCGGTCCGAGAGCGCCAGTGGCAGGCGTGGTTACGCGATGTCTGGTCGGACACCGTGGTCGCCGACACCATCGGGCAGGCCAGTCCCCTACTCGCGCGGCAGGTCGAGGCCCTGTGTTCGACGGCCAGTCCCGAGACCCGTCAGCTCCGTCGTGCAGTGGTGTCGGTCATGCGGTACGTGCTGCGGATGACGGGGCGAGCGACCCCGAACGGTCTGTTCGCCGGCGTCGCGCCCGCTTCGTTCGGCGCGCGGCCAGGATGGACCTGGGGCGAGTGGCACCGGTCCGTCGTGCGCGCAGACGGCGACTGGGTGGCGGACGTGATCGCTCGCCTGGAAGCAAGCCCTGACCTCCTGCGGCACCTGCGTGTGATGGCCAACAACACCATCTTCGTACGGGGCGATCGGCTGATCGTGCCCTATCCGCCCCGCTCACGACGCACCGAGGAGAGCCCGGCGGCCGAAGTGTCCCTCCGGTATACCGACGCCGTACGTATAGCCGTCGGCGCCGCTGCGTCGCCTGCCCCCGTCCATGCGGTCGTGGAACTGGTGAAGACAGAGTTCCCCGACGCTCCCGGTCACCGAGTGGAGGGGCTGATCAGCAGCCTGGTCGAGCGCGGTGTGCTCATCAGTAGCCTGCATGCGCCCTCCGCCACCGTCGATGCCCTCGACCACCTGGTTGGGCAGGCCGAGGCCGCCGACGTGCCGGCGACGGCCGACCTCGTGGCCGATCTGCGGGCGGTCCGCGACGCCATTGCCCAGCACAACCTGGTTGCCCCGGAGGATGGTCGGCGTCTGCGTACCGCCTTACGCCAGAAGATGACCACCTTGAGCAGCATCAAGGCTCAGCCGCTCACGCTGGACCTGCGTATGGACTGCTCCCTCACTCTGCCCCCGCAGGTCGCCCGCGAGGCGGAGGAGGCCGCCACGGCGCTGGCCCGGCTGAGCGCCTACCCCTTCGGCACCCCAGCGTGGAAGGACTTCCACAACCGGTTCTTCGAGCGGTACGGCATCAACTCGCTGGTCCCGGTCCGAGATCTGGTGGACCCGGACGTCGGCCTCGGCTACCCGACCGGATACCGCGACGCGGAGCCGGAACAGCGTGAGGCCCTGACCTCCCGTGAACAGCGGTTGCTCGCCCTCGCCCAGGCGTCCGTCCTCGACGGTCGCGACGAGATCAGCCTGGACGAGGATCTGATCCGCACGCTGACCGTCGGTGACGCGGACACGATGCAGGTACCGGCCCACACGGAGCTGCGCTTCCAGATCCGCGCCGCGTCACAGAAGGCCCTGGAGAAAGGCGACTTCGCTCTCCACGGCTTCGCCCCTTCCCGCGGGATCGGCACCACGATCGGCCGAAGCCTGGCCCTGCTCGCACCAGAAGACCAGGCCCGCGCGTCCACCATGCTGGAGAAGCTGCCGGTCAATGCCACCGGCGCGGTGCCAACGCAGGTCTCCTTCGCTCCGCTCGACCGGGGTGACACCAACGTCACCCGCGTCGCCGAACTCCTGCCGGCCGTCATCAGCCTGGCGGAGCACCGTGAGGCCGATGCGCGCACCATCACGCTCGACGACCTCGCCGTGGGCTGCGACCGCCGCAGGCTCTACCTTGTCTCCCTCTCCCGCGCGTGCCTGCTGGACCCCATGACCCTGCACGCGCTGGACCTGCGTGGCCACACGCCGCCGCTCGCGCGGTTCCTCACCGAGATCAGCCGCTCCCAGACGGCGGTCCTGACCGTCTTCCCCTGGGCGTCCGCCAGCGCCCTGCCGTATCTGCCGCGGGTGCGCTACGGGCGCGCGATCCTCTCTCCGGCGCGGTGGCAACTGGACCGGTCGGAACTGCCCGACCGCCACGCCCCTTGGGATGAGTGGCACAAGGCGGCCGATGAGTGGCGCACGCGCCGCCGAGTTCCGGACGACGTCGCGCTGGCCGAGGGCGACCAGCTCCTGCCGCTGGATCTCTCCGAACGCGCGCACCTCGCCCTGCTGCGCGCCCACCTGGACACCCACGAGTCGGCCGTCCTGACGGAAGCGGGATCCGACGGGGACTGGTTCGACGGACGGGCCCACGAGATCATCGCCCCGATGACGGCCGTCCGCCCGCCTCAGTGGCCGACCGTCCCGCCCGTGACCGCCGACCAGCTCGTCACGCGCGAGCACGGTCACCTTCCGGGCACCGCCTCCTGGCTGCTGGTCAAGCTGTACGGGCACGTCGAACGACAGCCCGAGATCCTGGCCGACCACCTTCCCGCGCTGCTTGGCCAGTGGGACGTGCCGCCGACCTGGTGGTATATGCGCTACCGCGATCCCCGCTGGCACCTGCGCCTGCGCATCGAGGTCCCCAGCGAGCAGGACTTCGCCCTCACCGCGCAGCGGGTGAGTGCCTGGGCGAACGGGTTGCGCCGTGCCGGGCTCCTCACCGACATGCAGTTCGCGACCTCCTACCCGGAGACCGGCCGGTGGGGTACCGGGCGGCTGATGAGGTTGGCCGAGGAGGTGTTCGCCGCCGACTCCCGAGCCCTGGCTGTCCAGTTCGCCCAGAGCCCCCGCCCGCACCGGCAGGTCCTCGCCGCGGCGAACTTCATCTCGCTCGCCGCCGCCTTCACCGGCAGTACCACGGCTGGCATGGACTGGCTCATCACTCACGGCCGGATCACCGACCCGCGCCCCCTGGACCGGTCCGTGCGCGGTCAGGCGGTACGCCTGGCCGATCCGACCGACGACTGGGCGGCGCTGAGTGCGGCCCCCGGCGGGGCGGCCATCGCCAGGGCCTGGAGCGAGCGTGACGCGGTCGTCGCCCGCTACCGGCAGAAGCTGGTCGAGGCCGGCGGCGGCATCGACCCGGACCTCGTTCTTGACTCGCTGCTGCACGCCCACCACATCCGCGCCGTCGGCATCGACAAGAACGACGAGCGGACGTGCATACGGCTGGCGCATGCCGCCGCTATGGCCTGGACTCACCGAGGGAACGACCATGAACCTGCGTGACAGCGCGCGGACCGCCGCCGACACGATCGCCGAGCGGCTCGCCTCGCCGGAGGACGTACGAGGGTTGCCTCACCGCCAAGGGTGGTGGCCGCAGTCGCTTGCGCACGGCGCGGTCGGTGTCGCGCTCCTGCACATCGAGCGGGCCCGTACCGAACAGGGGCCGTGGCAGCGCGCCCACGACTGGCTCGCGTGCGCCGCAGCCGAACCCGCAGTCGGCGGCCCGGACAGCCACCTCTACTACGGGGCGCCCGCGCTCGCCTTCGCCCTGCACGCCGCCGCCGACCGCCCCGGGCGCTACGCCCGCGCCCTGGACACCCTCGACCTGTACGTCACGAAGGCGATCCAGGACCGGCTCGCGTGCGCCCATGCGCGCATGGACCGTGGCGAGATCCCCGCCATGGCCGAGTTCGATGCGATCCGCGGCCTGAGCGGGATGGGTGGGCTCCTGCTGCACCGGGACGTGCACACCGACCTGCTCCGCGAGATCCTGACCTACCTGGTCCGACTGACCGAGCCGGTCAAGTACGGCGGGGAACTCCTGCCGGGCTGGTGGAGCCACCTTGCCCCCTCGGGCACGATCTCCCCGGAGTATCCGGAAGGGCACGCCAACAACGGCGTTGCCCACGGCATCGGCGGCCCCCTCGCCGTGCTCTCCCTCGCGGCCCGCCGCGGCGTCACCGTCGAAGGCCAGCTCGACGCGATCACCCGCATCCTGACCTGGCTCGACCACTGGCAGCAGGACGGCCCCGCCGGACCGTGGTGGCCGTACTGGATCACCCGCGAGCAGCTACGCTCCGGCACGACCGGCCCTGGACCCTCCCGGCCGTCCTGGTGCTACGGCACCGCCGGATTCGCCCGCGCCCAACAGCTCGCCGCCCTGGCCCTCAAGGACCCGGAGCGCCAACACGCCGCCGAATTCGCCCTACTGCGTGCCATGACCGACCCCGGCCAACTCGGCGCGACCGTGGACGTGTCCCTGTGCCACGGCTTCGCGGGCCTGGCGCACATCACGCAACTCGCTGCCGCCGACGCCCTCACCCCCGGCCTCACCGAATGCCTGCCCCGGCTCCTGGCCCCGATCACCGACACCGCGCCCACCACCCTGGCGGACTCCCTGATCAACCCTCCCGGCGGCGACATAGGACTCCTCGAAGGTGCCGCAGGCACCGCCCTCGCCCTGAACGCCTTCCACTCCGGAACGCCGTCCGCGTCCGGGTGGGACACCTGCTTCCTGACCAACTAGCCTGTGAAGAGAGGGAACATGGTCGCGGACGAATGGCCGCAACGCCTCATCCGGTTCACTGACTGGAGCGGCGCGGAGGCCACCGCCGTGGAGCATCTGCTCCCGGTGCTGATCGCGCAGGAGACCGAACTGGCCCAGTGGTCCTTCCTGCGGAAGCACCCCTGGTGGCGGTTGCGGTACCGCCCCCTGGGCCCGGACTCCGCGAAGGCCCTGGACGCTGCCCTGGACGAGCTGGTCGACGCCGGCGTCCTCGCCTCCTGGACGCCGGGCATCTACGAACCGGAAGAGACGGCCTTCGGCGGTCCGGCGGGCATGAAGGTCGCCCACGCCCTGTTCCACTACGACAGCCGTCACCTGCTGGAGGAGGCAGTCCGCCAGCTGGAAGCCAGCGGTCCCCATCTCGGCCGCCGCGAGCTGGCGGTCCTTCTGCTCAGCGTCGCGATGCGAGCGGCCGGACTCGACTGGTACGAGCAGGGCGACGTCTGGGCGAGGATCGCGGCCGAACGCCCCGGCGACGAGGTCCGCCCTCCGCAACGGCACCGGGCCGCTGTCCATCGGTTGATGACCGTCGACGTCAGCACCAGCCGCAGCGTCGCCCACGGCCGGCTCGCGCCGCTGGCCGAGTGGATAGCCACGTTCGAGTGGTTCGGCCAGCAGCTCGCTGACCTCAACCGCCAGGGCCGCCTGGAGCGAGGGCTGCGGGCCGTGATCGCCCACCACGGCATCTTCCACTGGAACCGCCTGGGCCTTTCTGCGGAGGACCAGCACATCTTGTCAACGCTCGCGAAAGAGGTAGTCATGGGAACGAGCGACAACGCCGCGTCCACCCGCGGTGAGGGTCCGGCGAGCACTACGGTGAACGGGGTGAATAGTGACACCATCGAAGCCCCGTCCGCCGACCGTCTGCGCACCCAGTTGATCGACCATCTGGTCGAAACGGGGTGCGTGCGCACGCCCCGCGTGGAGGAGGCCATGCGGACCGTTCCCCGCCACCTCTTCGTCCCGAACGCCCCGCTGGTGAAGGCGTACGGCAACGCCCCCGTGGACACGAAGTTCGACGGATCCGGGCGCTCGATCAGCTGCGCCTCCCAGCCCGACATCGTCGGCATGATGCTGGAACAACTCGACGTCCAGCCCGGCCAGAAGATCCTGGAGCTGGGCGCCGGCACCGGCTTCAACGCCGGACTCCTCGGTTACCTCGTCGGCGAGACGGGCCACGTCACCACAATCGACGTGGACGAGGACATCGTGGACGGAGCACGAAGCGGACTGGCCGCTGCCGACATCCACAACGTGGAGGTGATCCTCGGAGACGGAGCTGTGGGTCACGCCCCCAACGCGCCGTACGACCGGATCGAAGCCACCGTCGGCGCCCACGGCGTCCCGCACGCCTGGCTCGACCAGCTCGCCCCCGGCGGGCGGCTCCTCACGCCGCTGCGCCTGCGCGGCAGCGTTTCCCGCTCGATCGCGTTCGAGAATAGGGACGGAGCCTGGCGCAGCGTCGGCAGCCAGATGAACACGTTCATGCCGCTGCGCCGGGGCATCGCCGACGACCCACGCGTCTTCGTTCCCCTGGACCCCGACAACACCGTCACCCTCGTCACCAACGGAGACCAGAAGGTCGACGCGGACGCCCTGAGCGACATCTTCCGCCAGCCGCGCGCCGAGGTGTGGACGGACGTCACCTTCCGGGGCCCGGAGTCTGCGGAGTACCTGGAGCTGTGGCTCACCTGCGCCATGCCGAACGGCCTGAGCCGGATGCCCGCCAAGTCCGAAGCCATCGAGAAGGGGCTGGTCACCGCGCCATACCCCTCCTCGACCGCGGTCTTCGAGGGCGGCACGCTCACCTACCTCACCCGGCGCCCGTACGCGAAGAGGGCCCCCGACGGTGCCACGTTGTACGAGTTCGGCGTCATCGGCCACGGTCCCGACGCCGAAGCCCTCGCCGGAGACGTCGCGGACCAGGTCCGCACCTGGGACCAGGACTTCCGGGCGCTCGACATCGAATTCGAGATCCAGCCGCTCGACGCGGCCCCGCTCGCGCCGAAGCCCGGCCGCTTCGCCTTCGACAACCCGCTGAACCGCATCGTCATCGAATGGCAGTGACATGGACGTCAGCCAGATAGCGAAGCGGTTTCCGCTCGTTGCCCGTCCACGTCCAGCGTGCCCGTCCCTCGCTGAACGGGTCCGCGAGATCACCGATCTCGCAGCCGCCGCCGAGCGCGACGGCAACGTGACCTCCGCGACCGTCGCTCTGAACAAGGCGGCGTTGATCGCGAGCGACTGCGGTATGCCGGACCTGGCGGGCGCTCTGTGCTGGCGTCACGCCGAGGTCTTCCTGCGCGCTCAGCCCCTGGGCGCGCAGGAAGCCCGGTACGCCCTGGAACCCCTGGTCAACCTGGCCCGGCTACGCATCCGCGACGGCGACGGGCCCGGCGCGTACCACCTGCTCGACTCCTTGAACCGAGCCGTGAGATCGCAGACGGAGGCGGTCATCGACGGCCGCGCCACGTCCTTCCAGCACCTCACGATGTCGGCAGCCGATCACCAACAGGTGTGCCAGTGGCTTTGGGCCGTCCTCCTCGGCGACGGAACCCGCGCGCTCGTCGCAGCAGGCCAATGGGATCGTGCACGCGCTCACGGCGAGCAGCTCCGCAGCGTGGGCCAACGTCTCTTCGACGGGCGGCAGGTGGAAGTACTCAACCGCTGTCTAGGCGGGCAGCCCCTCGAAGCACTGGGGTTCCTGAACAAGACGACCCTTGCGGAGAGCTGGGAACACCCGGTCGCCGCCTGCCTCGCCGTGCTCTGTCTCACCTCCGCCGGAAGATGCCCGGACGAACCCGTCCAGAGGATGGTCAAGCAATATCTCGAACTCGATGCGGCTCCCGAGCTCGTCGTCTTCCGCACCCGCGTCGGGTTGGCCACCCTCGACCTCGCCCCACATACACGGCAGACCGAAGCACTGCGCCGCCTCACCCACGAGGCAACGACGTCCGGCGACGGATACGTCGCGCGTGACCTCCTCGCTCATCCCGTGTGCCTGCAAGAGATGAGTCACGAGGAGCACCAGTCCTTGTCCGCCGTCGTCGCCGCGGCCGGCCTCGGCCTCGGGCACATTCCGGGACTCCTGGAGGGAGAACTCCTCAACGCGGTCATGGCCAGCGTGAACGTGACTGACCACCACGTAGCTCAACAGCTCACCGGCGACTCGTGATGGCCGACGGCCTGTCAGGCACCGGCCATCGCGTCCGCTGAATGGAACACGACGACAACTTCCAGCACCATGCGAACACCTACGTGATGCGCCGACAGCTCGTTGACCACGTCACGTTGCCTTTGATCGCGGCCAACTGACTTACAGGCACGATAGGGCTGCGACCGAGATCGAGTGGCTTGCGTCGGCCAGCCGCCATCAAGGCGTTGAATCCCAGATCGGCTATATGAGTCCCTGGCGCAGCGCGTACGCCACGGCGTGGGACCGGTTACGAAGCTGGAGTCGGGTCATCACGCTATGGAGCACGTTCTTGATGGTGCGTTCGGAGAAGGCCAGTCTGGTCGCGATCTCCGCCGTGTCGTGGCCTTCGGCCACGAGGCGCAGCACGTCGACTTCACGGCCTGAGAGTCCCGAGAAGTGCAGGCCCCTCGGGCTGAGTACCTGGCTCTGCAGGCGGGCGACCTCTCCCAGAAGGCTGCCGATTAGGTCCGGCGGAAGGTGACCGGCGCCCTGAGCCACCGTGCCGATGACATCCACGAGGTGCTCCGGGGTCGCGGACGAACGCCGTACGAGCCCGGCGACCCCGCACTCGGCGGCATTCGCGAGCTTCTGCTCGTCGATCTCCGTCACCACCAACACGGGCCGGGCCGTGGTGGACCGCTGGATGTGCCGTAGTAGCCGCAGAACCTCGTCATCGACCGTGTCCGCGACCAACAACACGACCTCCGGTGCCTCGTTGGCGCCCTCTTCCCAGTCCTCCAGCGTGACCTCCGGGCGGGGGCGCAGCTGACTGACGACTCCAGCGCGCGAGATAGGGTCCCGCGCATGCACTGCAACGGACGGTCTTCCCGCAGGGGTTTTCGTCATATGGGCTGAGTCCTCAGTGTCCGCGCTTCGAAGCCTTTGCGATCGGCTCGGCAGATCGGCCCAGGCCAGGGTGCTGATGGGTGGGACGAGGCCAAGGGAGTTCGCGGTCCGGTCCGAGGACCGCGACGTGCCGGAGTCGGTCGGTGTGCGGGGCCAGCAGGTCCAGGGTGTCGTCCAGCGCGACGCGGCCCGGCCCGATCGGCAGGAGTTCCTTCGGGGTGGGCAGCTCCAGCCGCCTTCCGCGCACGGACAGGGGGAGGACAACAGTGTCGCGGAGCCTGTTCATCGCGCACCGCCTGCGGTGACGGCGCCGATGGCGTCCGACAGGACGAGGGCTCCGTCCTCGACCTCCTCCTCGCTGATGACCAGCGGAGGGGCCAACGTCAGGACCGGACCGAATGCGCGGATTAGGACACCCTGCTCCTGCGCCGCCCGGGCGACGGAGCAGGCCAGTTCCCTGGAGGCCATCTCGACGCCGATCAGCAGGCCCCGCCCGCGCACGTCGCGCACGGCCAGCCGCTCCTTCAACGGAGCCAGTGCGTCCAAGAGTTGTTCGCCCCGGTCGGCGGCAGCGGCGACGAGCATGTCGCCCTCGACGATGTCCAGGACGGTGAGGGCAACGGCGCAGGCGGTCGTGTGACCGCCGGTGGTGTGACCGTGCCGCAGCCCGCCGAGCAGCGGGTCGCGGGCAAAGGCGGCGTAGATGTCCGCACGGACGGTCACGGCGGCCAGCGGCGCGTACCCGCCGGTCAGGCCCTTGGCCGTGGTGATGATGTCCGGGGCCGTCCCGCCAGAGCCGAGGTCGTGCTCGAACCCGAAATACGCGCCCGTACGGCCGAGACCGGTCGTCACCTCGTCCGCGATCAGCAAGATGCCGTACCGGTCGCACAGCGCTCGCAGTTCGGCCAGCCGGCCGGGCGGGGGGACGATGACGCCTCCGACGCTCAGGATCGGCTCTACGAGGACGGCGGCGACCGACTCCGCGCCGATGGCCAGGATCTGCGCCTCCCACTCCTCGGCTCCGGGGATGCGGCACTCACCGTGTTCCGTTCCCTCAGCGCACGCCGTACAGCGTGGGGTGGCCAGGTGGGTGTAACCGTCGGGCAGAGGCCCGACACCCTCGCGCCGGAAAGCCGAGGCGGTCGCGGCGATTGCCGCCGTGGTCGCTCCGTGGCACCCGTCGGCGAACGACAGCACCACCGTGCGCTCGGGGCGTCCCTCGATCCAGTGCCACATCCGCGCGACCTTCACTGCTGCCTCGGTCGCCTCCGACCCCGAGTTGCAGAACAGCGTGTACTCGAGCGGCGCGGGCAGGAGTCCGGCGATCCGGTCGGCCAGGTCTCTCGCCGGCAGGGTGGACACCTCGGCCAGGTCCCAGGTCATCAGCTTCGACGCCTGAGCGTGCATCGCCTCCACCACCGCCGGGTGGCTGTAGCCGACCGTGGCGTTCAGGGTCCCCGAGCGCATGTCCAGGTAGCTGCGCCCCTGGGCGTCGCTCACGTGGCAGCCGCGTCCGGAGACGAGTGTCAGCCGCTCCGCCTGCTGGATCGGCGTCCAGGGGTGCCAGGTGCGGTCGGTACCGGACGGTGACGTGGCCGGCGGCGGGTCAAGAGCAATCACTACTCGCTCCTTTGGATGACAGTGGTTGAGGGCCTCACGGTTTGGCACTGGCCCGGCCGGTACCGCGTCATTGGTGCTCTCCCTCTCATTTGCCCACGGATCGGACGGAGTGCCCCGTCCGATCCGCGCGACAGCGGGCTTTAAAGGCGATCCAGGAGTCGTTCCGTGGCGACTCCTGTGGTGTCACGCTGCTGCGGGCTGGGCTTCCCGACTGGCCCGGGCGGCCTGGTCCAGCACCCTGGTGAAGCGCTCGGCGCGCGCGTCGCCCGCAGCTTCCTCGGCCCGGAGTTGTCCGTACTTGTCCCAATAGCGCTGGCAGACCTTGTAGGACATGGCCATCTCAGCAAGGAACGGCAGGCATCCCTCGCGAACGAGGCCGAGGCGGTCACGCAGGCTGAGCGCGCAGATCAGTTGGTTGGCCGCGAGGAGCGACATGTACTCCTCGACCTCCATGTCCTCTGGCTTCCACAGCTCCGCGAGGTCGGGGTTGGTTGCCGCCTTCTCCAGCCAGTCGATCTGGTTCCGCGCGGCAGCAACCTCATTCCGCTCGACCTGATGCCGTGCGTCCTGCCGGAGCCGGGCGACTCCAACCACGGTGGTCGCGATGGAGACGGCGGCGCCGGCCGCGAGGACAGCGGTGGTGAGCTTCATAGCAAAGTCCTTCTCGTGTAGAGGTGATCGATGGGTGCGTCTGACCGTTGGTTTGGGCGGGGCTCGTTGGATCAGGCCACCTCCGCGAGCACGACCGTTGCGACGTCGTCGACGAGGTACGCCGAGGCCAGCCGACGGCGCACCCTCTCCAACGCGTCGGCGATCGGCGGTAGCCCGACGGAGGACCTCCGCTCGTCCAGGGAGTCGGGATCGCGCACCGGACACAGTTCAACTCCCGCCGCGTTGAGCACCTGCTGAGTCCCGAACTCTTGCGAGAGACCGCTGTTGGCAAGGGTGCGGTCTTGGAGGTGAGCCCAGTGCGGGACGGGCGCGTCGCCCTCCTGGACCGCGCGCTTCAGCAGGGTGGTGGCCGCCCGCTGCAAGTCGGGGTCTTCGTCGGCATGCAGGGCAAGGCTCCACGCGGCCCGCGCCGCGTCGAGGCCGACGAGGCGATGGCCGGGCCAGTCGTGTTCCGCCAGGATGCGGCGCAACACCTTGGCGTCGACATGATCGGCGTGACGGTCGTGGCTGACCTCGACGCCGTTGAGCCGGTTGCGTATGCGCCGGGTCCGGCGGCCTGCCGCCTGGGAGGCGCGGGCGATGAGTTCGCGGGCGAGGTCCGGCCGCTGGGGCTCGATGGCGTTCATTCGCTGGCCTGCCTGGTTGAGGTCGGGTGCAGCTCGACGTGGCAGCCGATCAGTGCGCTCAGGCCGGATCGGTGCTCGGCTCGGAGGTCGAGGCGGGCGGCTCGGTCACCATTTCGTCCGGGGCCCGTACCGCGCAGGTCCCAGCCGAGGTCGACGAGCCGACGCAGCAGACCGGCAAGGGGCTCGGCCAGGAGGTCACCGACGACCAGCATCTCTGCCCGGACGAGCGGCACGTCGAGGCGGGCGGCACAGTCGGAGGCCCAGAGGGTGATCAGCCGGTTGAGGTCGTCAGGGTGGCCCGGGAGGGTGTGGATGCGGTGCAGGAAGAGGCACGGCCCCGTGCCCCAGCAGAGGTTGTCCAGGACCTGCGGGATCATGCAGGCCAGCAGCAGCCCGTCCTCGAACAGCCCGGTGGCCGGCGTCTGCGGGTCTCGGAACATGGCCGGGACATTGACAAGGGTGGGGACCGCCAGGCCGCGCTGCGTGAGCCAGCGCTGACGATCCTGGACGAGGGCCGCGGCCTCGGAACGTTCGGCGTCGGTGCGCAGAGGACGCATCTCGTACACGGGCCGTACCCCGCGATCGTCCCTGGAGCAGGGCGCCTCGGTGGCGGGCGATGCGGATGCTGTCACTGGTCTGCCTCGCCTTTCACCTTGCTGGCCTGCTGGCCGCCCAGCAGGCCCCAGGCGTGCCCGAGGACGACGAGCTCCATGACGTGGGCGGCGCCAGTGTCGCGGAGCAGCGCGTCGACCGCGGGCTCAAGGTCCACGGGGGCGATCTTGGCGGCGAGCGCCACTTCATACCGGGTGCTGTGCGTCGCGACCGCGAACAGCAGCAGCTTCTGCTGGGCGTCGAGGTCGGGCACCCGCCGACGTGTCGCGGGCGGAGCGATCTGCCCAGCGGTCAGTGCCATATGCACGACGACGTGCAGCTTGCAGCGAGGCGGGCAGTGGAGGGCCGCACGCACCTCCCGGACGTACCCGCGAACGGTCTCGTACGCCATGGCGCTGGGCGCGGCGATCTCCCGCAGAGTCAGGTTCTCCATGAGGTGCTCGACGACGTTCTTCAGTGCCGGCCGCAGCGGTGTGATCGGCGCGTTGTCCTTCATGGGCAAGGTCACGGATGTCTCTTTCTCGGATGGGTTGGCTAGGTGCAGCGCGCCGCGGTTCACAGGGCGGCCGGGCCCGGCGGGGTGGCGAAGCGCTCTGACCACTGCTGTTGGTATTCGTCCAGGGCTTCCTCGGCGAGGCGTATGCGTTGGACCTCGCCGGTTCCGGCGGGCGGGTAGAGGTGCTGGGTATCGCGCCACATGCGCTGCAGGGGGTAGCCCGTGTCCAAGGCGTGGGCGCCGTGCAGCTCCATCGCATCCTGAACGGACTGGGCAGCCCACTCGTGGCCGAGGAGTTTGGCGGTGATGAGGTCGGGGTCGCAGGGCAGTCCCCGGTCAAGGCAGCGCGCGGCCTGGTAGGCGAGCGTCCGCGCCGCGCGCAGGCGCGCTTCCATGCCGCCGACCCGGCCTCGCAGCACGGGGAGGTCGGACAGTGTGCTTCCGTACCGGGGCCGCGCCTTGAGGTACGCGGTCGTGGTCGCCAGGGCGGCCTCGTGGAGGCCGAGGCTGAGCGCGGCCAGGTTGAGCCGGCCGTACAGGATGCTGCTGCTCTGCGCCACGTCGAGCCCTTGCCCGACGTCGCCCAGGCGGTTGTCGTCGGGGACGCGAACGCCGTCGAGGTCTAGGCGCCCGGCGGAGAAGCCGCGCAGGCCCAGGCCGGGGCTGTGGGCCGCGACGGACACGCCTGGGCGGCTGGATTCGACCATGAAGGCGGTCAGGGCCTTGTCCGCGCGTACCCCGTCGTCAGTCCGTGCGACGACGAGGTGGGTCTTCGCGAGGTGGCTGTTGCCGATGTGCGCCTTGGCACCGGTGATGACCCACTCGCTGCCGTCGCGTTCGGCGAAGGTCTCGATGCCGCCGATGTGCCCGCCGGCGGACGGTTCCGTCACGGCGATCGAGAGCAGCCCGGACCCGTCCGCGACCTGTGGCAGCCAGTGCTGCTTCTGCCCGTCGGTGCCGAAGTTCATGATCGCGCCGACGGGGATCAGGGTGGCCTGCAGGATGGCCGCCGCGGCTCCGGAAACCCGGGCGATGCGGTGGATGAGGATCGTCCTGGCGACGTGGTCGTACCCCATCCCTCCGAAGGCAGCCGGGACGGTGACGGCGAACCACTGCCGGCCGGCCATCAGGCTGGCGATCTTGCGCTCCACCCTTCCCGGGGCAGCCTCCATCCGTGCGGTACGAGGTGCGACGTGGTCGGCCGCGAAGGCGTCCGCCTCGATCCACAACTGTTCGTGGCGGTCGCTGAGGAACGGGCGCAACGTCGGCGGAGGCGTGGTGGTCGCGGTCATGGTCCTCTCCAATCCCCGGTGAAGTGGCGGTGGCCTACGGTCTGTGAAGGGTGTGGAAGCGACCGGCGGGCGGGCGGGTCATGGCCTCCATCACCTGGGCACCGGTGTCGACGACGATGTCCCTGATCCGCGTCGCGTCGCTCAGAGACCGCCGTTCGGGGTCGATGACGCAGACCGTGCCGAGCACGACGCCGCTCTCGTGGATGAGCGGTGCTCCGAAGTAGGCGCGGATGCCGACCGCGTCGGCGACCTGGTTGCCGCTGAAACGGGGGGAGGCGTGCACGTCCGGGAGCGGGAGGGCCTTCTTGCGGTACATCACGTCGGGGCACCAACCGTGGTCGCGGCTCATCGTGCGGCCGACAATCACGTACCCGCTGCCCGGGTCCGGCTGGTGCAGGCCGATGAACGTCTGTTCGTCCAGGAACAAGTTGACGAACCCGTACGCGAACCCTGTTCGACGGGCCATGCCGCGGGCGATGGCGTCGTAGTCGTCGCTTCCCGCGAGGGGTACGCCCAGGCGGTCCAACAGTGTGTAGCGCTGCGCCAGTTCGGCGTGTGCACTCGGCGGAGCGGGTGCGCCGGTGGCGGGCGGGGTGAACGGTCCGCGTCCGGCGTCGCCCGTGGCGCGGCGGGGCAGTGAAGGGGGCGTGAGGAGGGGGTCGGTGGGGTGAGGTGACATCAGGCATCCTGCCTCGTGGGTGTGGACCGCATGGCGTGGTCGATGAGGGTCAGCAGGACACCGGCGACGTGCGCGGGGGTGCGGGCATCGCAGGTGACCACGGGTACGTGGGGGGCGAGGCGGAGCGCAGCGCGGACCTGGTCGGGCTGGTAGCGGTGCGCTCCGTCGAACTCGTTGACAGCTACGACGAAGGGCAGGCCAAGGTGCTCGAAGAAGTCGATGGGGGCGAAGCTGGTTTCGAGGCGTCGGGTGTCGACGAGGACGATCGCGCCGACGGCGCCGCGGGAGAGGTCGTGCCACAGGGCACCGAACCGGTCCTGGCCGGGTGTGCCGAACAGGAACAGCTCCATGGGCATGGGCGGGTCGGGCAGGGTGAGCCGGCCGAAGTCGAAGGCCACCGTGGTGGTCACCTTCGACTCGATGCCGGCCAGGCTGTCCACGTCCGCGCTCGCCTGGGTCAGGTACTCCTCGGTGCTCAGCGGGGTGATCTCGCTCACCGCTCCGACGGCGGTTGTTTTGCCTGCGCCGAAGCCTCCGGCGATCACGATCTTCACCACCACCGGCTCGCTTGCGCGGCTGGGCAACTCCTGTTGATGCATGGTCGGTTCACCCGGCTCGTCGGTAGTTGTCAGCAGTCGGCCACCTGCGTTTCAGGCCGGCGGCGAGGGCCACCAGCAGTTGAGTGGAGGGGGCCTGCGACTCGCTGCCGGCTGCGTCGTACGGTGTGGTCACGGGGAGCGTCAGTGCTTCGCCGTCCAGGAGGTCCGACACGAGGATCTTTACGACCGTGACCGGGCGGGCCAGCACGCCCGCCAGCTCCGCCACCGAGCGTCGGCGCTCCCGGCACAGAGCGAGGATCTCCTCGTACTCGTGACCGTGGGCGGGCCCGGGGCGGCCCGGCCCCGCGACCACCACGGTCTCCAGAGCGAGAACGTGCCGGGGCAGGGTGCGCCCGCCTGTCAGGGCGTACGCCCGCACGTACTCCTCACGGCCGTCCTCGGTCACTGGACCTCAGCCCCCACGTCGGCGCGGACGGGAATCAACATGTACGAAGCGAACTTGGTGATCAGGCGGCCCATGGCGAACCCGATGGCACCGACCTCGGCGTTCGGCGCGGCGACGACGGCCAGGATGGTGTCCACGGCGCCGCCGGGCAGGGATTCGAAGAGTGCGCTGCGTCCGGCACTCTGCACGAAGAGGAGGCAGTCGCCCCGCTCGACGATGATCTGACCGGCGGGGCTCCTCGTGGTGTTCGGGCCGGGGATGCTCGCCGCGAGGGAGGCAAGGCCGCCGACCGCGGCCGACAGCTGGTCCGCCCAGTCCTTTTCGATGCCGCTGTCCAGCAGCCGAAGCGCGTCTCGTGACAGCAGGACGGCGTGCGTGACTCCTGCGGTTTCGGCGACGAACTGTTGCAGCATCCAGGCCATGTCGTCCTGCTGTTCGTAAGCCGCGGCCTTGTGAGGGGAGGGCGTGCGACTCACGTCATTCATCGCGGGGCGGGTGTTCATAGGAATCACTCCAGGGGGACGGGCGGACATTGGTGGGTGGCAGGGGCGGGGCGAGGGCGCGCGTTTCAGGGGCCGGTCTGCTGCGTCGACGCGGGAGGGGAGTCAGCTTCCGTGCCGGCCTTCAGGCCGGCATGGAAGGCTCCTGCGATCCCTGGCGACGGTGGGGGCGCCGTGACACGCTCCCGCTCGGGCGGGAGGCCCGACGTCTCGGCCGCACGCTTTCGAGTGGGCAGCGGGGGCGGATCTTCCGCGGGTTCTGTCCCTTGGGGTATCCGCGCCTGTGCGACGGCGTGAGCGGGAGTGTGCGTTGCCGGCGGCGGGACCACGGAGGGGCGAGCAACGCTCGATGACACGCCTGGGTCCTGGACGGAGGGGAAGGGGACCAGAAGTCGGTCCGGTACGACGACCAGCGCGTTCGTGCTGCCCAGGACGTTCTCCTGCAGGCGTACGGTCATGCCGTGCGCCTGGGCGATCTTCGCGGCGACCAGGAGGCCGAGCTGTCCGGCCCGGACCTGGTTGCTGACGTCCACCCGGTCCGGTGCTGCGAGCAGGCGGTTCATCTGTTCGCGGACCTGCGGATGTATGGGGACGGCCCGGTCCTCGACCTCGATCGCCAGCCCGGCGGCGACCCGCTGCGCGCGCACCGTCACCTTCGTCGCCGGATCGGAGCACTCCAGCGCGTTCTCGATCAGCTCGGCCAGCAGGTGCGTGAGGTCTGGCCCGACGTGGCCGGGCAGACCGATCTCGGCGCCGGCGGAACCGGCAGCGACGCTCACGCGCGGGTACTGGAGCACCTCGCACACCGCGCCGCGCAGCACGGTTGCGAGCGGCACGGGCTGGCGTGCGCTACGCAGGGACTGTCCGCCCAGTACGGCGGTGCTCTCGACGTGGCGGCGTATCCGCGTCACGAGGTGATCGATCTGGAAGCTCGTGTGCAGCAGTTCCGGGTCGTCGGTCAGCTTCTCCAGCTGAGTCAGCGCCTCAAGCGCCTTGCCGACCAGAGCGTGCTCGCGCTGGGCGAGGCGGCGCAGAACTTCCAGCAGCAGGAAGGACTGCGACTCGTCGTGCACACGCACGAGCGAGATGATCGCCTGGACCTGCAGCGCGTTCAGAATGTCGAGGACTCCGGCGTTCGGGTCGTCACGGCGGGGCGAGTGCATCTCCGGGACGGGCGGGCGCCCTCCTCGGCACAGCTCCTCCACCGACCAACGCAGCGACTTCTCCACGGCCGCCGCCGCCGTTTCGACCGCCGCGAGTGTCTCGGTCCGTGCCTCGGTCACCGTGGTGTCTACGAAGGCCGCGACGGTGCGGGTCGCGCGGGCAGCCACCAGTGCCACCACGACCAGCCCGACGCCCAGGCCCACCACGACCCAACCGGGTCCCACCGCGGAGACCGAGCGGAGGGATAAGGCGGCTGCCAGCACGGCGGCCAGGAGCACCAGAGGCACCGAAACGGCGCGGCGGGCGCGGCGCAGCGTGTGCGGGTCGAGGCGGGGAGGACGGCCCCGGCGGTGGCCGACGACCGCCGGCCTCGCCGGGAGGGCGCTATCAGTCATGGAAGTCCTCGTCAGGGTCGGTGTGGTCAGGCGTGTTGCGGCGTCCGACCCGCACGGTCCTGGGCCGAGCCCGGGGCCGGGAGCGCGGGGGCACTGGTGCTGGTCGCCGACTCCGCAGCGAAGCGTTCCAGGAGCAGAGCGCTGTGGACCATGCCCATGTGGGGGAACGCCTGGGGGAAGTTGCCGAGCTGTCGCCGCTGTACGGGGTCGTATTCTTCGGCCAAGAGACCGAGGTCAGTGCGCAGGGCCAGCAGGCGCTCGAACAGAGCGGTCGCCTCTTCGACGCGGCCGGTCAGCGCGAGAGCATCGACGAGCCAGAAGCTGCATAGGACGAACGCCCCCTCGTCACCAGCCAAACCGTCGACCCCGGCGGAGGTGCCGGACGTTCGGTATCGGGCGACGAGCCCGTCGACCGTGGCCAGTTCCTGCTGGATCGCGTCCACGGTGCCGATGACGCGAGGGTCGTCGGGCGGCAGGAATCCGGTGGCGGCGATCAGGAGAGTGGCGGCGTCCAGCTCCGTGGAGCCGTAGGACTGGGTGAAGGTGTTGCGTACGGGGTCGAAGCCCTTCTCGCACACCTCGTGGTGGATCGCGTCGCGCAGTTCGATGAGGGCGACGAGGTCCATGTCGAGCGCACCGGCTTCGACCAGGCGGATGGTGCGGTCCACCGCCACCCAGGCCATGACCTTGGAGTGCACGAAGTGCCGGCGCGGTCCGCGGATCTCCCAGATGCCTTCGTCGGGCTCCTGCCACCGCCGGGCCAGGATCTCGATGAGCCGCTGGTGGAGCACCGCCGTGTCGGCACAGCGTGCGACACCGCTCAGGTGTGCGAGATACAGCAAGTCGATCGCTTCGCCGTACACGTCGAGCTGAAGCTGACCGGCGGCCCCGTTGCCGACCCGTACGGGGGCGGAGCCCTCGTACCCGGGCAGCCACGGCAGCTCAAACTCCGGAAGATCGCGCTCGGCCGTGATCCCGTACATGATCTGCAGGTTCTCCGGATCGCCGGCCACGGCACGCAGCAGCCACCGCCGCCACGCCTGAGCTTCCTCTACGTGCCCGGTCCCCAGGAGCGCGCCCAGGGTTGTCGCGGCGTCTCGCAGCCAGGTGTAGCGGTAGTCCCAGTTCCGGATGCCGCCGATCTCCTCGGGCAGCGACGTGGTCGGCGCCGCGACTATCCCACCGCTGGGCGCGTACGTCATCGCCTTCAACGTGATCAGCGACCGGACCACGGCATCCCGATACTGTCCCTCGTAGGAGCCCTTCCGTGCCCAATCCGCCCAGTAGCCGAGCGCCGCGGCGAGGGCTTCCTTCGGGTCCGGCGCGTTCGGAGCGGGGGAGTGCGACGGGCACCAGGTCAGCACGAACGTCTGGGTCTGCCCGGCGGAGAGGGTGAAGGCGCTGACGATCACGCCGTCCTTCTCCACCTGCTCAGCACCGGTGTCCACCCACACTGCGTCCGCTCCGGCTTCGGCAACCATGCGTCCGCCGACCTCATGGATCCAGGGATGGACACGGCCGTAACCGAAACGGGGGCGCATGGTCGAGCGCATCTCCACCGTGCCCGTCAGTCCCCTGACGATCCGGATTACCTGCGGCTCGCCCTCACGCGGCGGCATGAAGTCCGTGACCTGCACCACGCCCGTCGCCGTGCGCCAGACCGACTCCAGGACGAGGGAGTCGCCGACGTAGCGGCGTTCGGCGGCGATCTCGCAGCCGGGGTCATCGGCCGACGCCGCCGGCGCGATCCGCCAACTGCCGTGCTGCTCCTCACCGACCAGTCGTGCGAAGACAGCCGACGAGTCGAAGCGGGGCAGACACAGCCAATCCACCGAACCGTCGTCGCAGACGTGCGCACTGGTCTGCGAGTCGCCGATCAGGCCGTACCGCTCAATACGTGGATGACGTGTCATCGTAAAAATCTCCGTAAGCCCCGCGAGGGGCATCGCTTCGGGGAATGGTGGCTGCGCGCACGGCCATCGCGAACGACGAGCCAGGCCATCGGGCCGAGGATGAGCGCAATGAGAGCAGCGCCGGTAGCGGTCACCTGCGCGGCACCGAGGCGGCAAGCACCAGGGCAGCGAGGGCCAGGGCGAAGACGGCGCCGCGCATGACGTTCAGCGGCGGCCTCCGCCACCGTCGCCGCGGCGACTTCACGCCGACTGCGCTGTCGGTCCTCGCCGCGGCGAGGAGCTGCTGGGTGGCCGAGGCCAGTTTGACGAGATGAACGCGGCCGGGCAGATAGCCGTCGGGAAGGCCCACCGAGCAGAGCTCCTGCGCCCGAAGGAGGGCCGGCTCGGTCGGCGACGCCAGAGGGCCGAGGCGCTGGACGTGGCCTCGCAGCCGCAGGACGAGATCCTCCACATCGGCGGCGCTCTCGGGCACGGGCGAGTCCTCGCCCAGCACCAGCAGCACCGTCTCCGCAGCAGCGGCCCTTTGATCCCGCCCCAGTTCCGGCCCGTTGAAGGGCTGTCTACCCCGCGTGCGGTAACTGGTACTTGAGGAAGCCTGTCGCGAGGCCAATAAGGAACGCATGACCCAACCCCTGTTCAAATCAGGCCAACTTGCACCGACGGAGGTACGTACGACAGCCGGTCCCAGAGCATCGCGAGTGATACAGCCGCTACGTTGAGCGAACCGCGAAACCCCGACGAGGGGTACGTCTGCGAGGCGGTCGAGGCCGTCAAAGGCGTCAAAGATCATTTCGGAACCGGGGGGCAGCCCATGGCCCGTGAGCGAAACAAAGCTCTGGCCGGACTTTTGCGCGAAGCGGGCTGGTCCCAGCCTCAAGCCGCCGCCGGAGTCGCTCGCGTAGCCGCAGAGGTCGGAGCACGCGAACTGGAGGCCGTCTCCCGCTCTCACATCGCGATGTGGGTCCAGGGCACGAAACCGTCCGGGCGAGCGCCTCATATCCTGGCCGAGACGCTGTCCCGCAGGCTCGGCCGCCGCCTCACCCTCGCCGACCTCGGACTGGAAGACGGGCCAACCGGCACGGCTGACAACGGTTACGACTGGAGCGTCGACTCTCTGACCGTGCTGGCCGAGCTGGGAAGCGACGACCTGGACATGCACCGACGCAAGCTGCTGGCGACCACCGCCTACTCGGCCGCCGGCCTCGCACTGCCCTCCGCCGCGTGGTGGGCAGCCGCCCCGGCCGAAGCCTCCTCCCGCCCAGCGACCTCGCCGCGGCGCGTCACACAAGGCGACATCGACGACGTACGCGGGCTGACCGCCTTCTACTCCGCCCGGGACCAGCAACGCGGCGGAGCCTCGGGCCGTTCGGCCCTGGCCGGTCATCTCCGCGACGAAGCCGTCCCCCTGCTGGGCAGCACCTTCCGAACCGAACAGCACCGCCGGGACACGTACTCGGCCGTGGCGGAGATGACGTACCTCGCCGGATGGATGGCGTTCGACGCGTCCGAACACCGCACCGCCCAGCGCTACCTCACCCTCGCCGCACGCCTTGCGGCCGAAGCCGCCGACGGCCCACTCGGCGGCCATATCCTTCGCGCCCTCGCCCACCAGGCCGTCGACCTCGGACATCCCCGCCGAGCCTTCGACCTGGCCGACGCCTCGATGTCCCGCACGCACTACGCTCAGGCCAGCTCCCGCGAGAAGGCCCTCCTCGCTATCGTGCATGCCCGCGCCCTGGCCGCCGACGGCGACCGCCGTGGCACCCTCGCAGCCATCCGCCGCGCCGAGAGGGACCTCGCACGCGCCGATACCGAGACCGCTCCCGACCGCGTCGGGTTCTTCCAGGAAGCCTCGCTCGCTCACGAAACCGCTTGCGCCCTGCGTGATCTGGGCGACTCCAAGGACGCCGAAGCCCACTTCAAGCACAGCGTCGCCACCCGTCGAAGGCAGCAGTACGCCCGCACCCACAGCGTGACCCTCGGATACCTCGGAGCGGTCCAGGTCCGCCAGGGACACCTCGATGAGGCATGCGCCACCTGGGAACAAGCCCTCGACGCCATGGCCGGCATCCAGTCGGGCCGCGCCCGCGACGTCATCATCCGTATGCAGAGCGACCTCTCCCCGGTACGGCAACGCGGAGGCCGCCGCGTCGCCGAACTCGACCGCCGTGCCACGGAGATGCTGCGCGCCATAGGGTGACCACAAGACGGGCCAGCCCACGGCACACACCACTCCGGAGATGAGGGAAGAGCGTCGATGGACACGTACGAGGTCGAACCGGTCGCCACAGTCGTCGGGGGCCATACCCGCGTTCAGGACGACTACCAGGGCGGTGTCCAAGCCATCATCAGGCTCAACGACGCATACCCTCTCGAAACCCTTCAGGGCCTCGAGGAGTTCTCCCATCTGACGGTGACCTGGACCTTTCACCTGGCCCGGCCGGGCGATGTCCAGCTCCACGCGAGGAGCCCACGGGGCAATGCGCAGTGGCCGGCGACCGGCACCTTCGTCCACCGGAATCACCGCAGGCCCAACCAGCTGGCCATCAGCTATCCGAGACTGCTCGGCGTGGAAGGCCGTGACCTCCTGGTGACGGACCTCGACGCCGTCGATGGAACGCCGGTCCTGGACCTGGCGCCGTACTTCCAGGAAATGGGGCCCCGCGGCCCCGTACGCCAGCCTGCGTGGCCCGGGGAGATGCTCGCCGAGTACTGGCGCAACGCCGCCGAGCGTTCTGGGCGCTGAACGCGCGTCCACGAACGTGCTGTCGAGGCTCCTAGGGGCGGCCCTCGTAGTCATACGGCGGCGCCTTCCCCGGTGGTTACAGGGGTGGTGGTTCGGCCGCGAGTGCCCGCCCAGCCATCGGCGGTCAGGTGAGCATCCCGTCCATCGCTCGACAGCTGCAGACCCCTGCTCGAATTGCGCTCGGTGTACTGCTCGATGTGCCGACGGAGCGCTCGTGCCATAGCTCGTACTCGAGTCCAGGAAGCGACCGCGACGTCGGTGCCCCCGGGCACGCTGCTGAGCAGTGCCTGGACCTCCCGGCGCTGCTCAGCAGCCTTTTCCTCATCCTCGGGAACCCCGGCACCTAAGAACAGGCGGAGCTGGACCTCCAGGGCGGTGGCCTCGGCATCCATCTCCGAAAGCGTTGTGGTACCGAGTTGCAGCGAGAGACCTCTGTTGGCGATCGAGGTCGCGGTGGCCGGGTCAAGAAGGAAGTCGCCCTGATCGCTCGGGGGGTGGGTCATAGCTTCTCCTGTGCCTGTTTCGTGCGAAACGTGCATGTCAGAGTGCCGACATCTCCGACGCCTGGATGCGAGTGGCGGGACGTGGTGTCCCGGACGCGAGACGCCGAGTGGCTGGGGGCGCGAGCCCCTCCAGCAAGAGCAACGATGGAGTATGAGAAACGTTTCTCACAAGCAGTAGTTGCCAATTCGACGCGGTTGCGCGGCAATTGGCATATGCCGGTACCGTCCACCGGTACTCTGCGAGCCAGGGAGGTATGTCGTGAGCGAAGGGCGCACCAACATCCACCGTCGCCGGTTCGGATCGGCGCTGACGTCGCTCCGTAAGAGTGCGGGGCTGACGGGAGAGGAAGCTGCGGAGCGGCTCGGACTCGCCGGCAAGTCGGCACTGTCCAAGATCGAGAGCGGCAAACAAAAGGTCACCGGCTTGGGTCTCACCGCATTCTTCGCCGTGTACGGCGTGACGAGCGAGGCGACCATGGCCAAGGTGAGGTACATGGCCACTCTCGCGGCCCCAGCGAAGCGCACGAACTTGCTGGATGGTTACCAGGACACGATCACGGATGCGTTCGAGGACTATCTAGACCTTGAAGGCATGGCGACCAGCGCGGACGTCTTCTTCGTCCAGGTCATACCAGGTCTGCTGCAAACCGAGCGCTACGCGACGTCCGTCGTGGGCGGAAGCGGGATGTGGGACTCTGAGCAGAAGGTCGAGGCGTTCGTGAAGCTGCGCCTGGCGCGGCAGGCGGCCCTGAAACGGGACGAGAGCCCACTGAGTCTGAAGTGCGTGATCGACGAGGCGGCGCTGCGACGTGTTGTAGGCGGCCTCGCGGTGATGCGCGAGCAGCTCCAGTGGCTACAGCAGGTGACGAAACAGTGGGAGCATGTCACCATCCAAGTGCTCCCCTTCAGTACAGGTGCGCATGCGGCTCCGGATGGCTCGTTTCAGATCCTGAAATTCGCGATGGGCTCGCCCGTCTGTGTGGTTGAGACGAAGACAACCAGCCTCTACCTGGAGGAAGATGAGCACGTCGAGCTCTACGGTCGCGCCTTCGCCGACCTCTGCAAGCAAGCGCTCGATCCCACGGCCACTTGCCGCTACATCGAGAACATGATCAAGGACCTTGAGACATGAAGAGCACTGTCGATCTGACCAATGCCACCTGGGCGAAAAGCGCGCTGAGCAGCGGCGGCAACAACTGCTTGGAGGTTGCCATCGTCGGCGACGTAGTCGCACTACGTGACTCCGTGGACGTCGGTGACCCCGACGCCAAGATCCTTTTCGTGTCCCGCACCGACTACGACCTCTTCACCCAAAGTGTGCGGGCCGGCCAGAGCGACCTGCTGCCGTAGCCCGCGCATCCGTACGCAGCAGGACGCCCTTTTTGCTTCGGCCGGGGGCGTCCTGTCGCGTGGACCAGCCGCAACGCCACGTATCTGCTGATAACAAGCCCATAGGCTCGAGATGGCATTTAGGGGGCGCTTCCGACCAGCCGCAAGGCCGGCCGGTCCTCCTCTGTACCGAGTATCCGGCGGACCTGGGGCACGCTCCAGGCCAGTTCACGTGCAAGCTCTGTGATCGTCAGTCCGTGGTCACAGGCAAGCGCGAACGCCTTGGACAGCAAGGCGGGTTGCTCGCCGGGGTAGCTGGCTAGCGGGTCGGGAGCGAAGCCGGGCTGCCCCTTGAGGCTGTGCAGGCGCTGGTAGGCGCGGCTTGCTGCGGAGTCCGACAGGAGTCCGAGTTCTCGGCAGCGATACAGCAGGGAGTGCACCGAGACCCCCCACACGTCGCGCAGCTGCGACAGCTTGTGCAGGTCGGCTCGTGCGGGCAGTTCGGGCAGGATCGAGTCGCGGGGGGTGAGGAACTCCGCTGCGAAGGTGTCGGCCTCACGCTCCTGGGCGACGTCACCAGGGCTGGCGTCACCGTGCAGGACCAGATGGCCCAGCTCGTGGGCCGCGCTGAAGCGGTGCCGATAGACGTCGTCGGTCCTGTTTGGAGTCAACACAACCAGGGGCCGGGGAAGCCGCGATGTGGAGAAGGCGTCGACGGATCGCAGATCCTCGTCGCGCTGGGGGGTGATCACCACGATGCCGCGTGCTTCCAACCGTCGGATCAGGTGGGTGACCGGGCCGGCACCTAGACCCCACTCGATACGCAGCGCTCGGGCGGCAGCAGCCGGATCGCTGGGCAGTTCGGTTCCCGAGAGGACCTCCCCACCGGCGAAGCCGGGCAGGTCGACCAGCGGGAGCCGGACGCGCTTCTCCAGTGCGTAAGCCAGTTCCCAGACCTGTTCCGTGAACGCGATGGCCTTGGCGCGCTGGTAGGACCGCGTGCTGCGCAGGCTGCGGAAATGCGCGGCCGAGGGGTCCAGCCGTGCGTGGGGGCGCCCTGACAGGAAGTACGCCAACGGCACCTCCAGCACTTCGGCCAGCTGCGGGAGGATTTCAGGGCGGGGCCGGTTGGTCCCCATCTCGTACTGACTCACTGCGGCCGGGGTCACTCCCAGTTCGTCGGCCAGGCGCCTCTTCGTCATCCCTAGCAGGCAGCGCGCCTGGGCAAGCCGGGCGGGGTCGAATACCTCATGCACGGCGGCAGGGGAGGGCTGTTCCAACCCGGCGCGGCCTTTGCGGGCGCTGCGGCTGCCGGGCGTAGTGAACAACGATGGTTGCGTTTCTTTACTCATTGCCGTCTTCGGTCTCGGGGGTTGTCGGTTCCTGTTCGGCGGACGGGTCCTTGACGGGCTCGACGCGCGGCGCGACATCCAGCGAGGGCACCTCGCCCCCGGCCCAGCCCTGCGTGGGGATGGCGGCGCTCGAATCCTGCAGATCGCGGCGAGGGCTACCTGAGTCCTGCGCGGTGGCGATGCTCATGTCGAGTCGCTCGGGCTCCCACAGCATGGTGCCGTCGTCTTCGAGTGAGTGGGGCGTGCCCCACCAGGCGGCCAGAATCTCGTCGCTGTCGGCGTTGGCCGCATACGCGACGTAGATCACTGTCAACTTTTCCGCGTTGGCCGCCGCAGCGGCTTCGGCCACTGTGGGGTCCAGCTCCGCGCCGGCGATCTCGGGAGTGTCGAACAGGGTCGGAGCGGGGTCGACGCCGTTGTCACGGGACACCTGCTGCGGGATCTTCGTGCTCAGCTTGGCCCGGGAGATCGGCTCCGTCAGCGTGGTGGCATGCCGGAAGGGAATCAGTACCCGTCCGTCGACCACCGCCAGGCTGTACGAGGCCCCTGTAGGCTTATGGGGCTTGTAGCCGGGCAGCGAAGCCAAGTCGAACTGCGAGACGACAAGTTGGTAGCGCGTGGCCCACATGCTGCCGTAAGGACGCTTGTCCTGGGCCCCAGCGCCTTCCGCCGCCACCTGAACCAGACGTGCCGCCTTCTGGCCGCGGGCCAACCCTGTGACCACATGCCGCATCACTTCTGCGGCATGCTCGCCGAATTGCTCGACGGCCCACCGCGACGGCGTGACCTCACCAGCCATGATTCCCCCCAAGGGGCTTGGCGCTTACCGAACGACCGACAATCTAGCACCCTTGCTTAATATTTCAGCGTCAACTTCCCATAGGTGTCGGGGAGGAGCGCTTACGTGGCAGTCCGCCGACGCTCCGCCTCTGCCGCGCGCCGCAGCCGCTCCAGCTTGAGGGGCAGCAGCTGGCGCAGCCCGTCGTATCGCAGCCGGCCGACCCGGTACGAGGTGATCAGGCCGTTCTCCTCCAGCGGCATCCCGGGCGGGCGGATCACTGTGTTCCCCTGGTCGTCGAGGACGCCGTCATGGTTCATCCAGAGCGACACCCACAGCTTCGAGGTGCCGTGGGCACGCTGCATCAGGTCCTTGCGCACGCCCAGCCAGCGCTCCAGCGCGGCCCGGGTCAGTGCTGAGGTCTCGACCCACTCCCCCTCGCTGACGCCGCCGCCCTGGGGACGCCGCTCGACGTACACCGCGCCGTTGTCCTCGCCCAGGTCTGTGGTACGCAGCTCGACCAGCTCCCCGCTGCGCGCCGCGGTGTCCAACTCGACGGCGAGCAGGGCCGTCAGCCGCGTCTGCCCCGGGGACATCGCGCCGCCGAGGTACCGGTCGAGCTGACGGGCCAGCGCGGACAGCGTTGCCGCCTCCGGCGCGGGCTGCAGTGGGATCTCCCCGCCGCCCAGGCGCAGCGGAGGCATCCCAAGCGCCTCGCGCAGCAGGTCGATGCACTTACGGCGGATCTCATTAGTCGCCTCCGACGTGGGCGGGAAGCCACCACCCACCAGCCGGTGCCGCAGGGCCCCCGATTCCGCAATCCGTACATACGGGCGGAGCGACTCTTCCTCCAGGAGCCGCCGCAGGCTGCGCCGTGCCGGGACCGGCAGTGCGCCCCGCTCCAGCGCCCGCTGCAACTCCCCGCGCATCATGTCCAGCTGACGCCGACGGGCCGCGCCGGCGCCTAGGCCGTCGAGCAGTTGGTCGAGCGCCTGAACCGAGAGAAACTTCGACGTCTGCACGCCGCGATTGTCGCGTACCAGCGCCGGCCCGTTCGGGGATACGGAGGGATTCTCGATTGGCGGCGCCTGCGCGCCGACCGCCCAACCCGGCTGCACTGAGGTACCCACGGTCCGAGCCAGCCATCGGATGCGTGAGTCGACGTCGTCCAGTATGGCGCACCTACCCTCGCCGAGCCTGAGCGCCCTTTTGACTCGCGCGCCGGCCAAATGCCGGCGGGAGATGCGCCAGGTGCAATGCCTGCTATTCCTCATTCGCTCACGGCAGACGAGAAAGGAGCTGCAAAGGCTGGAAGTCTCCGCAGAGGTATGTCAACGTACAACACCCTGCACCGCATGGCTGGTCAACTCATCCCCGACGTATCCCTGTTTGCGAGCGTTGTCGCTTTGTCCGCCTATTTGTCGCGCCACCAGCGTATGCGCCACGTTGAAAGCGTGGGTCGCGCGCAGTCGGCGAGCGCAATATAAACAACGATCGCCGGTTGGCCAAACCGGCGATCCTGACGATCCTCGAAGCATGTCGCGTATACAGCTGTGCTTGGCGGTGGATCTGCGTGAACCGTCAGATGTCGCTCTGCACCTTGGCGTGGAGCGACGCTGGTCCGTCGTCAACCGTTTGAGCCGGTGCCTAGTCGGCGTAGGCCAACCATAGAAGGAGTGTGAGTAGCCCTGTCCGATCCGATCAAGAAGCTCCCCCCAAACTCTAAGGGTCAGGTGCGATACCGGTTCGTGGTCGACGCGGGAGTCGACCCTGCAACCGGAAGGCGTAGGCAGTTGACTCGTACGTTCCCCACGCTCAAGGAGGCGAAGGTTGAGTACGCCCGCATCACCAACCGTCGCCAGGAGGGGACGTTCGTCCCTCCCAATAAGATCACTCTCAACGAGTGGCTAGATCGGTGGCTGGAGATGAAGGCGGATGATCTGGAAGAAACGACTATCTATAACTACCGGGTTACCTTGGATCGGGTTCGTGGGAGATTGGGTCCTATGCAACTTCAGGAGCTCGCGGAGGAGGACGTGGAAGAGTGGATGCACTGGGCGTTGAAGTATGGGCGCGTGCGCGGTGGAAGGGCTGGAACTCCGCTTGGGGTGACCAGTGTGGAAATGAGTCTCGCGCGATTGAAGGATGCCTTGAGTCGTGCGGTGACGCGCAGGCTGCTAACCGTTAATGTGGCCCAGCACGTTACAATTCCGCGTAGAGCGCGTAAGGAGGAGCGGAAGAGAAAGCAGGAGTTGAAGCCGTGGAACGTGCAGGAAGTCCAGACGTTCATTCACGGCATCAAGGCGGAACGGCTTTATGCCCCCCTCCTGCTGTCCCTTATGGGGCTGCGCCCCGCTGAAGTCTGCGGACTTCGGTGGGAGGACGTCGACCTGGAAGATGCCACGATCATCATAGCCAACACCCGAACAATGATGGGGAATCGGTACGTCGTGGAAAAGGACACCAAATCTATGGCCGGGGAACGTGATCTTCCCTTGCCCGGTCTAGTGTTGCTGGCCCTCAGGATGTTCAAGACCCTCCAGGCTAAAGAACGGTTGGCCCTCGGCGAGGCTTACTCGGACTCCGGCTACGTCGTGGTGCACGAGACCGGGGAGGCTTTCACGATCAAGCAGCTCCGTAGGCGCGCGTATAGGCTGATGGAGGTCCTTGGCCTGCGCAGAGTGCGTCTCTACGACGCTCGTGCCTCCTGCTTCACCTTCCTTGCTAACAACGGTGTGCCGGATCACATCCTCGCCCGCTGGGCCGGGCACACGAACGTGAAGACCACGAAGAAGTGGTACGTGAAGCCCGATGTTGAAGACCTGCGCGAAGCCGCCAGCACGTGGGATGGTCTGCACGGTGACCTGAACGGTCGCATGTGAGGCCGGCGACGTATCTCAGAGGGTGGCCATCAGGTGCTGATCGGAGTGCCCTGTACGGTTTCCCGCCTGGTCGTCCCGGCCTTCAGGACGGCGCCACACGCTTTGCAGCAAAGTGCGAACAGTCGGCGGCTAACCTGATGAAGGAAGCAGCGCCTCGGCGCGTGGAGCAGGCGCGAGCGCGGCCAGCAGGACAGGCTGCGCCAAGGACGCCCGTGCACCCTGAGAGGCTCATCATCAGTCGGTTAGGCGTCGGCAGTGCTCGACGAGCCGAGCCGCTGGATGCATCGGGCCGGTCGGCTTCCCCGGCTGTGTGAGATTTTGTGAGACGTGAGAGGGTGCGGGGCGTGAGTGATACACCGCCGAACACCATGCAATACCGCTTTGACGGGCCGGAAGACGCCCCGGTCCTGGTCATCGGCCCCTCACTGGGTACCACATGGCACATGTGGGACCGCCAGATACCCGAGCTCACCCGGCACTGGAGAGTCTTCCGGTACGACCTCCCCGGTCACGGCGGCGCCCCCGCCCGGCCCGCGACCACCGTGGCCGAGCTGGGGGACCGGCTCCTCGCGACGCTCGACGGGGTCGGGGTCCAGCGGTTCGGGTACGTGGGGTGCTCCATCGGCGGGGCGATCGGCGCGGACCTGGCGCTGCGGCACCCGCACCGGGTCGCCGCGCTCGCCCTGGTGGCGTCCTCCGCCCGGTTCGGCAGCGCCGACGAGTTCCGGCAGCGCGGCGTCATCGTCCGTACGAACGGCCTGGAGCCCATGGCGCGCACCGCGCCCGAGCGCTGGTTCACGCCCGCCTTCGCCGCGGCGCAGCCCGCCATCGTGGAGTGGGCGGTCCAGATGGTGCGGACCACCGACCCGGGGTGCTACATCGCCGCCTGCGAGGCCCTGGCCGCGTTCGACGTCCGTACGGAACTGAGCCGCATCCCCGTCCCCACCCTCGTCGTGGTCGGCGCCGAGGACCGGGTGACCGGGCCGGGCGACGCCCGCACCCTGGTGGCGGGGATACCCGACGCCCGGCTCGCGCTGGTGCCCGCGGCCTCGCACCTGGCGCCCGTCGAGCAGCCCGGGGCGGTCACCGATCTGCTGCTCACCCACTTCTCCACCGCCTGGCAGGACACCCAGGCCGCCATCCCGATGCCCGACTCCGTGCCCCGGCTCTCCGCCCCCGTCCAGCCCGTCGCGGAGATCGCCCCCGCCCGGCCGGCCCCCGAGGCGGCGGCCGGCGGGCGCCCCGATCCGTACGCGCCGGGCATGCGGCTGCGGCGCGAGGTGCTGGGCGACGCGCAGGTGGACGGGGTCCTCGCCGCCGCCGACGACTTCACCGGGGACTTCCAGGAGCTGGTCACCCGATACGCCTGGGGCGAGGTGTGGAGCAGGGAGGGGCTGGACCGGCGCACCCGCTCCGTCGTCACGCTCACCGCGCTCGTCGCCTCCGGGCGGACGGAGAGCCTCGCCGCGCACACCAGGGCCGCCCTGCGCAACGGGCTCACGCCCACCGAGATCCGGGAGGTGCTGATGCAGACGGCCGTGTACTGCGGGGTTCCGGCCGCGAGCGCGGCCTTCACGATCGCCCAGTCGGTGATTCGGGCGGAAACGACGCCGCCCGCGTAGCAGGATGGACCCATGAGCAGCCACGCCGGGAACACCGCGCCGACCCTGACCAAGCAGTCGCACTCCTGCATCCGCCTGGAGAAGAACGGGCGCACGCTCGTCATCGATCCGGGCGGCTTCTCGGAGGGCGGCGCGGCGCTCGGCGCCGAGGCGATCCTCGTGACGCACGAGCACCCCGACCACTTCGACGAGGGACGGATCCGGGCCGGCCTCGAAGCCGACCCGGAGGCCCGGGTCTGGACCCTGCGCAGCGTCGCGGAGCAGCTGAGCGCGGCCTTTCCCGGGCGCGTCCACACGGTCGGCCACGGCGACACCTTCTCGGCCGCCGGATTCGACATCGAGGTGCACGGCGAGCTGCACGCGGTGATCCACCCGGACATCCCGCGCGTCACCAACATCGGCTTCCTGGCCGACGGGCACGTCTTCCACCCGGGCGACGCCCTGACGGTGCCCGGCAGGGCCGTCGACACGCTCCTGCTCCCGGTGATGGCCCCGTGGAACAAGATCTCCGAAGTGATCGACTACGTGCGCGAGGTGAAGCCGCGCCGCGCGATCGACATCCACGACGCGCTCCTCACCGACCTGGCCCGGCCGATCTACGACCGGCAGATCGGCGAGCTGGGCGGCTCCGACCACGGCCGGATGGCGCCGGGCGACTCGACGGGCCTGTGACGGCCGCCGCCCCGGCGGCTGTCAGTGGCAGGCGTTAGGTTTACGTACATGCGCATCGCCACCTGGAACGTCAACTCGATCACCGCCCGCCTGCCGAGGCTGCTGGCCTGGCTGGAGAGCAGCGGCACCGACGTGCTGTGCCTCCAGGAGACCAAGTGCACCGCCGAGCAGTTCCCCACCGACGCGCTCCGCGAGGCGGGCTACCATTCCGCGGTCAATGCCAACGGGCGGTGGAACGGGGTCGCGCTGATCTCCCGAGCCGGCCTGTCCGACATCGTGATGGGCCTGCCCGACGGCCCGGCCTACGAGACCGCGCAGGAGCCCCGCGCGATCAGCGCGACCTGCGGCCCGGTGCGCCTCTGGTCGGTGTACGTCCCCAACGGCCGCGAGGTCGCCCACGAGCACTACGCGTACAAGCTGCGCTGGCTGGAGGCGCTGCGCAAGGCGGTCGCCGCCGACGCCGCCGGAGCGACTCCCTTCGCCGTGCTCGGTGACTTCAACGTGGCCCCGACCGACGAGGACGTCTGGGACCCGGCCCTCTTCGAGGGGGCCACGCACGTCACGCCCGCCGAGCGCGAAGCCCTGGCCGCCCTGCGCGCCGAGGGCCTGTCCGACGTCATGCCCCGCCCCCTGAAGTACGACCGCCCGTACACCTTCTGGGACTACCGCGAGCTGCGCTTCCCGAAGAACAAGGGCATGCGCATCGACCTCGTCTACGGCAACGACCCCTTCGCCGCGGCCGTCAAGGACAGCTACGTGGACCGCGAGGAGCGCAAGGGCAAGGGCGCCTCCGACCACGCCCCGGTCGTCGTCGACCTCGACCTCTGAGCGGGCCGCGCGCCCTGTGGTGCGCAGGCGCGCCGGGATGCGATTCTGAGTGGTATGAACATCCCTTTCCTGGACAACTGGCGTAAGCGTCACGACGGGACGCGGAAGACGGGCCTCGCGGGCGCCGTCGACGCCGATCCGGAGGGCGTGGCCGAACTCCTCGCCGAGTGCGAGCTGCTCCGGGTCCGGGTGGGGGAGAGCGGCATCGAACTGGACGACACCCCCGCCTCGTTGACGGCCCTCGACCAACTGGTGCCGCGCTGGCGCGACGACCCGGAGGAGCTGCCCTGGCTGGGCAACGACGCCGGGCTCTACCTCGGCACGGTCCTGGTGCGCAACGTCGCCGGTGCGCACTGGCACATCTGGCCGAGCGGCCAGCCCGTCGTGCGGCTCGCCTCCGGCCGCGAGATCGACGTGGTCGAGGCGGGCCTCGACTGGGCGATGTCCGGCAGCCCCGAACTGTCCCAGGTGTACGCGGAGTCCGCCGAGGGCTGAGCGCCCCTGCCGCCCGGCGGACCCCGCGAAGCGATAAGAATCCTTTTGCCCCATTGGTGCGTGTCGGTCGGGAAGTCCCTTGCCGGGCTGGTTAGTTTGCGCTGACCTCGACCGAGCGACAAGTGGGTAGGGCAGCGTATGGCCGTCGATCCGTTGATCGAGCTGCGAGACGTCAACAAGTACTACGGGAAGTTGCACGTACTGCAGGACATCAATCTCACCGTCGGCCGCGGGGAGGTGGTGGTGGTCATCGGCCCGTCCGGCTCCGGCAAGTCGACGCTCTGCCGGACGATCAACCGGCTGGAGACCATCGAGTCCGGCCGCATCACCATCGACGGCAGGCCCCTCCCCGAAGAGGGCCGGGGACTGGCCCAGCTGCGGGCCGAAGTCGGCATGGTCTTCCAGTCCTTCAACCTCTTCGCGCACAAGAGCGTCCTCGCGAACGTCTCGCTGGCCCAGGTCAAGGTGCGCAAGCGGAAGAAGGACGAGGCGGACCAGCGCTCCCGCGAACTCCTGGACCGGGTGGGGCTCGGCGCGCACGCCGACAAGTTCCCCGCCCAGCTCTCCGGCGGGCAGCAGCAGCGCGTCGCCATCGCCCGCGCGCTGGCCATGGACCCCAAGGCGCTCCTGTTCGACGAGCCGACGTCGGCGCTCGACCCGGAGATGATCAACGAGGTCCTGGAGGTCATGCGGCAACTCGCCCGCGAGGGCATGACCATGGTCGTCGTCACCCATGAGATGGGCTTCGCCCGCTCCGCCGCCAACCGGGTCGTCTTCATGGCCGACGGCTGCGTCGTGGAGGACCGCACCCCGGAGGACTTCTTCACCTCCCCGGAGAGCGACCGGGCCAAGGACTTCCTGTCCAAGATCCTCAAGCACTGACGGGAGGCCCTGAGTTGCGTACGAGGAAACTGCTGGCCGTCTGTGCCGGCCTGCTGCTCGCCCTCTTCGCCGCCGCCTGCGGCAAGGAGGGCAGCCCCCCGGTCAAGGGCCCCAAGGCCGACCAACTGCCCGTCTACCGAGTCGACAAGGGCTTCCGGCTGCCGGACTCACGGACCTGGCGGAACGCGAAGAAGCGCGGCTACCTCCGGGTGGGCGCCAAGGAGGACCAGCCCTATCTGGGCGAGAAGGACCCGGCCACCGGCGTCTACTCCGGCTTCGACATCGAGATCGCCCGCATGATGTCCGCCTCCCTGGGCTTCGACCCGAAGACGATCCGCTTCAAGACGATCGCCTCCGCCAACCGCGAGACCGCCCTCCAGAACGGGCAGATCGACTACTACGTCGGCACCTACACCATCAACGACATGCGCAAGAAGCTCGTCGGCTTCGCCGGGCCCTACTACATGGCGGGCCAGGGGCTTCTGGTGCGCACCGACGAGGACGACATCCACGGTCCGCAGGACCTGGCCGGCAAGACGGTCTGCTCGGCCGCGGGCTCGACCCCGTACCAGCGGATCGCCGCCGACTACCCGAAGGCGAAGCTCGTCGCCTACGACACGTACTCGATCTGTGTCGACAACCTGCTGACGTTCCAGGTCGACGTCGTCACCACCGACGACGCGATCCTGCTCGGCTTCGCCGCCAAGGCGCCCGACGAGATGAAGGTCGTCGGCAAACCGTTCTCCGAGGAGCCGTACGGCATCGGGGTCCCGCGCGGCGACAACGCACTGCGCTTCGCACTCGACGACGCACTGGAGGCGAACGAGAAGAACGGCAACTGGAAGAAGGCGTTCGAGGCGACCCTCGGCCTGTCGGGCGCGCCCGCGCCCCAGCCGCCGCCCATCGACCGCTACCCGGCCAACTGAGAGGACGGCCCACCCCCATGGACGTACTCACCGACAACTTCTCGCTCTACGGCAAGGGCTTCCTCGGCACCCTCGAACTCACCGTCTACGCCTCGATCCTGGCGCTGGTCCTCGGCTTCGTCATGGCCTCCTTCCGGGTGGCGCCCGTCGGCTCCCTCCGGGTGTTCGGCACCGTGTGGGTGACGGTCCTGCGCAACACCCCGCTCACCCTGCTCTTCTTCGCCGTGCTTCTCGGCCTGCCGCGCTTCGGGCTCGTCCTGCCGTTCAACGTGTTCGCGATCATCGCGCTCGGCTGCTACACCTCCGCCTTCATCTGCGAGGTGCTGCGCTCGGGCATCAACACGGTGCCCACCGGGCAGGGCGAGGCGGCCCGGAGCCTCGGGATGACCTTCGGGCAGAGCCTCGGCTCCATCGTGCTGCCCCAGGCGTTCCGCTCGGTGATCCCGCCGATCGGCTCGACGCTCATCGCACTCGCCAAGAACTCGGCGATCGCCGGGGCGTTCAGCGTCACCGAACTCCTCGGCACCTACAAGACCCTCAACGAGCTGGGATACAGCATCATCTGGACCTTCGTGTGGATCGCCGTGGGGTACCTGATCATCACCCTCGCCATCAGCGCGCTCTTCCACGTCATGGAAAAGCGCTGGGGAGTCGCCCGATGACCGCCCACTCCGCACCCACCGCCAACGCCCTGTACGACATCCCGGGACCGCACACCCGCAAACGGCACCGCCTCTACGGAATCGTGTCGACGGTCCTCATCCTCGCCCTGATCGGCTGGGTGATCTATCTCCTCTTCGACACCGACCAGTTCACCGCCGCCAAGTGGACGCCCTTCGAGTACAAGGGCATCCAGGAACTCCTGCTGCGCGGACTCGGCAACACCCTCAAGGCGTTCGCGTACGCCGCCGTCCTCTCGCTGGCCCTCGGTGCCGTCCTCGCGGTCGGGCGGCTCTCGGAACACCGCCCGGTGCGCTGGGTGGCCACGATCCTCGTCGAGTTCTTCCGCGCCATGCCCGTCCTGGTGATGATCTTCTTCATCTTCGTGGCGCTGAAGGTGCAGCCGCTGCCCGCCCTGGTCGCCGGACTGACGCTCTACAACGGCTCGGTGCTCGCCGAGGTGTTCCGCACCGGCATCAACTCCGTGGAGCGCGGCCAGCGCGAGGCGGCGTACGCACTGGGCATGCGGAAGACGCAGGTCACCACCTTCGTCCTGGCACCGCAGGCGATCCGCGCGATGCTGCCCACCATCATCAGCCAGCTGGTGGTGGCCCTGAAGGACACCTCGCTCGGCTACCTCATCACGTACGAGGAATTCCTCCACGCGGGCAAGCTCATCGCCTCCAATTTGGACTACGATCTGCCTTTCATCCCCGTGGTGATGGTGATCTCACCGATCTACATCGGGATGTGCATGCTGCTCTCCTGGTTCGCCACCTGGGTGGCGAGGCGGCAACGGCGCAATCCGAAGACGGAGGCGGTGGGCGTCGGACCGGCACAGCCCGGCACGCTCATGCCGGGAGGGCGGTAGAAGGACGGGAGCGGGGTCCGCCCGGCAGCAGCCGGTGATCACTTCTCGCACGCGGGAAGAAGGTCAGCTGCGCGCCGGCGGACCGGTCAGCCGAGGGCGCTCCTCGTCTGCCACTCGTCCCAGGAGACGTTCCACGCCCCGTAGCCGTTGCCCTCCGCGACCGTGCCCTTGGTCTCCGCGCCCGTGATCTCGAACGGGTCGCCGACGCGGGCCTGCCGGTAGAGGGCGGCGGCGTCCGCGTCGCTCATCCCGACACATCCCGAACTGTGGTTGGCCCGGCCGAAGTACGCCGCGTTCCACGGCGCGGCGTGGGCGTACATGCCCGACCAGGTCAGCCGCATCGAGTAGTCGACCATCTTGTCGTAGGTGTGCCCCAGGCCCACCGTCTCGGAGCGCATGTTGATCGTGCCCTCCTTCGCCATCAGCACGGCCGTCCCGCGCCACGACCGCTTGTCACCGCCCGGGGTGCCGCCGGACACCGGCACGTCCATGACCGTGCGCCCGTCCCGCTTCAGCGCCAGCCGGTGCCGGTCCAGGTCCACCTTCACCACCTGGCTCGCGCCCACCGTGAACGTCGTCGCGTAGTCCCGTACGAAGAAGCCGCCCCCGGGACCCGAGTCGACGCCGTTCAGCTCGGCGTCGAGCGTGATGCGCGTCCCGGACTTCCAGTACTCCTTCGGGCGCCAGTCGACGCGGTCGCGGCCCGAGTAGTCGCGCAGCCAGCCCCAGGAGCCCTCGGTGTGGTTCGAGGTCGACACCTTGAGCGCCTTCTCGACGGCCGCCTTGTCCTTGACCGGGTTGTCGAACACGATCGACAGCGGCTGGGCGATGCCCACGGTCGTGTTCTTGCCGGGCGCCAGCGTCAGCTTGTTCACCTTGTCCGCCGCCCGCGTCGTGAACGAGGCCGTGTCGCTGCCGCCCGAGGTGTCGTGGGCCTCCACCCGGTACGCGGTGCCGGGCGCCGCCACCCGGTCGGACGTCCAGGTCCGCCCGTCGGCGGATATCCGGCCGGTGAGCGCGCCGCCCTCGCCGGCCGAAACGGTCACCTCGCGCAGCTTTCCGGCCGCCAGGGTCACCGTCACCGGCCGGCCCGCGGCGGCCGCGGAGCCGTGCGGGCTGACCGTGATGGAGGCCGGCGCCGCCGCCTTCGAGGGGGCCGCGTCGCCGTTCTTGTCCGAAGCGGAGGCACCACCGGAACACGCCGTCAGGGTGACGCCGAGCACCGCGCTGCCGGCGATCAGCGCGAGCCGGGCACGGCGCTGCGGTCGCGCGGGAACAAGGAATGCGGGAATCAACGGAAACCTCCAGGGCCGTACTCGGTCATCGGTGAAGAGGAACGCACCGGAGCCTAAGTTCCGTAAATCTGCGGAAAAGCAGGAATTCCCTGTGTGACGGGAAGCGCAGCGCAACGGTCATCGTCCGGTCACATTCGGCGCGCGGACCCGTCACGGACCGCTGTGAGCATCCTGTGCAGCCCCGCAGAGCGGACCGCGGGGGCCACGAGGGGGAGGGCCACCGACATGTCAGCGCTGCTCGCGACCGGAGACCGCAGCAGGGAACGGGACCTACGCATCCACGGCCTCACGGCCGACGAGCACCGCGCCCATCTGGCCACGCGGGCCGACGCGAGCTTCCTGCAGTACCCCTCCTGGGCCGGGGTGAAAGAGGGCTGGTCCTCGGAAAGGCTCGGCTGGCACGACGACGACGGCACCCTGACGGGCAGCGCACTCGTCCTCTACCGGCAATTCCCGGGCACCCGGAAATACTTCGCCTATCTTCCGGAGGGCCCGGCGGCCGACTGGGCGGACCCCGGAATGGACCGCTGGCTGCGCCCCCTGCTCGCGCACCTGCGCGCGGCCGGGGCGTTCGCCGTACGCATCGGGCCCAGCCCCGCCTACCGCCGCTGGACCGGAGCCCGCCTCAAGGCCGCCACCGGTCCGGGGCGCGTCGTCGGCGACGTCCTGGCGAGCGAGGTCGACCCGCTCGGGGCCGCCGTGGCCGACCGGCTGCGGGCGCGCGGCTGGCGGCGCTGCGGCGGGGACGGCGACGACGCGGACGCCCAGCCCCGGTACGTCTTCCGGGTCCCGCTCGCCGGACGCACCACCGAGGACCTGTGGTCCGGACTCAACCAGGAATGGCGCCGCAACGTCCGCCGCGCGCAGAAGGCCGGAGTGCGGATCGTGACCGGGAGCGCGGCCGAACTGCCGGAGTTCCACCGGCTGCTGAGGATCACCGAGGAGCGCGACGGCTTCCGGCTCGGCCGCTCCCTCGGCTACTACCAGCGCCAGTACGCCGCGCTCAACGCCGAGGAGCCCGGCCGGATGAAGCTCTGCCTCGCGGTGCACGACGGGGAGATCCTGGCCGCCCACACCATGATCAGCACCGGGCGCCGGGTCTGGTACCAGACGGGCGCCTCCGCCGACCACCGCCGCGAGGTCCGCCCCAGCAACGCCCTGCAGTGGCAGATGATGTGCGACGCCCTGGCGGGCGGCGCCGAGGTGTACGACATGCGCGGGGTATCCTCCACCCTCGATCCCGGTGACCGGCCCTTCGGGCTGCTGCGCTGGAAGCTGGGCACCGGCGGAGAGGTCGTCGAGACCCTCGGAGAGTGGGAGACATCGGTGGGCGGAGCCGCCAACAACACGCTGTACCGGGCGTTCCAGGCGTACCTGGCACGCCGATGACGGCCGCCGGTGCCGCCCCGGAGGCGGCCGCCCCCGAAGAGGCGAGCGACGCGCGCGGCTCGGGCTCGGTGCTGCGCAGCGGCGCGGTCATGGCCGCCGGGTCCGTCGTTTCGCGGGCCACGGGCTTCATACGCTCGGCGGTCGTCGTCGCCGCGCTCGGCACCGGACTGCGGGCCGACGGTTACGCCGTCGCCAACACCGTGCCCAACATCCTCTACATGCTGCTCATCGGCGGCGCCCTCAACGCGGTCTTCGTCCCGGAACTCGTCCGCGCTGCCAAGGAACACGGCGACGGCGGGGCGGCGTACACCGACCGACTCCTCACCCTGTGCACGGGGGGCCTGCTCGCCCTCACCGCGCTCGCCGTCCTCGGCGCGCCGCTGATCATCCAGGTGTACGCCCCCGCCTACGACGGCGACCAGGCCGAACTCACCATCGCGCTCGCCCGCTACTGCCTGCCGCAGATCCTCTTCTACGGCCTGTTCACGCTCCTCGGCCAAGTCCTCAACGCACGCGACCGGTTCGGCGCGATGATGTGGACGCCGGTCCTCAACAACCTCGTGATCATCGCCGTGTTCGGGCTCTACCTCTGGACGGCCGCAGGCTCCGACGGCACCCTCACCTCCGCGCAGGCGCAGTGGCTGGGCTGGGGCACCACGGCGGGCATCGCCGTGCAGAGCCTCGCCCTGGTGCCCTCGCTGCGCGCCGCGAAGTTCCGCTGGCGGCCCCGGTTCGACTGGCGCGGCAGCGGCCTGACCCGGCCGCTGCGCGCCGCCGGCTGGCTCGTCATGCTCGTCCTCACCAACCAGGTCGCGTACTGGGTGATCACCCGGCTCGCCACCGCCAGCGGCCAGCACGCGGCGGACCAGCACCTCGCGGGCGGCGCCGGATACACCGCGTACAGCTACGCCTACCAGCTCTGGGTCGTCCCGCAGGGGATCGTCACCGTCAGCCTCGTCACCGCGCTGATGCCGCGCATGAGCCGGGCGGCGGCCGCCGGCGACCTCGCCGGGGTGCGGCGCGACCTCTCGTACGCGCTGCGCACCTCCGCCGCCGTGGTGGTCCCGGCCGCCGCGCTGCTGCTGGCGCTCGCGCCCTGGGTGATGGGCTCGGTCTTCGGCTACGGGCGCACCGTCTCGGCGGACATCACGGTGATGGCGGGCATGATGGCCGCCTTCGCCCCCGGGCTCATCGCGTTCTCCGGGCAGTACGTGCTCTCGCGCGGGTTCTACGCGATGAGCGACACCCGCACTCCGTTCCTGCTGAACCTCGTCATCGCGGCCCTCAACGCCGGTCTCTCGGTCGCCGCCTACCTCACGCTGCCCGCGCGCTGGGCGGTGACCGGCATGGCGGGCGCGTACTCCGTGGCGCTGCTCACCGGCTTCGCCGTCACCGCCTACGTGCTGCACCGCAGGCTCTCCCCGCCCGGTGCGCAGCGCCCCTCGCCCGGTCGCTCGCCCGGGATGTGGGCGCACGTGCGGCTGGTGGCCGCCTGCGTGCCGGCCGGGGCGCTGGCGTACGGGGCCGCCCGCGCCGTCGACACGGAGGGCTCGGGCCTCGGGGACTTCGCCGCGCTGGGCGTCGGGACGGTCGTCCTCGCGCTGGTCGTGGCGGTGCTGGCCGGGCCGCTGCGGCTCACCGAGGTCAGCGCCGCGCTGAACGCCGCCCGGGGCCGGCTGCGGCGCGGCTGAACCGGTCCGCACCGCCCGCCTGTCCGCATCCACACCCTGACCGCTGGGATTCCGACGCCATGCCTCGCGTGCTCCTCATAGAAGACGACCCCTCCGTACGCGAAGGGGTCGAGCTGGGCCTGCGCAGACGCGGCCACGAGCTGCGGACCGTCGGCACCGGCGAGGCCGGGCTCGCCGCGCTCGACGAGTTCCGGCCGGACCTGGTCCTCCTCGACCTGATGCTGCCCGGCATGAACGGCGTCCAGGTCTGCCGCCGCATCCGCGAGAACAGCCAGCTCCCCGTGATCATGCTGACCGCGCGCGGCGACGACTTCGACGTGGTCGTCGGACTGGAGGCCGGCGCCGACGACTACATCGTCAAGCCGGCCCGCACCGAGGTCATTGAGGCCCGCATCCGGGCCGTGCTGCGCCGCCTCGCCGTCCCCGCCGGGCGCGGCGGCATCGAGTCGCACGGCGAACTGGCCGTCGACCGCGCGGGCCTCGCCGTCGCCAAGGCCGGCGAACGGCTGCTCCTCGCCCCCTCCGAACTGAAGCTGCTGCTCCACCTCTCCGCCTCGCCGGAACAGGTCTTCAGCCGCCAGCAGCTCCTGGAGCACGTGTGGGAGCACAGCTACCACGGCGACGCCCGCCTGGTCGACGCCTGCGTCCGCCGCCTCCGCCAGAAGATCGAGGACGTCCCGGGCAGTCCTCGCTACATCCAGACCGTCCGAGGCTTCGGCTACCGCTTCGGCCCGCTGGGGGGCGCCTTCACGTGAGACTGTTCGCCGCCCGCCTCGGCCTCCGCACGCGGCTGATCGCGGCGTTCCTGTTCGTCGCGGCCGTCAGCGCCGGCACCACCGCCGCGCTCACCTACCGCGAGGCCCGCTCCGCGATCCTCCAGCAGGCGCAGGACTCCGCCGTCGACCAGTTCCGCGACCGGGTCGGCGGCCAGGCCGTCAGCCTCCCCATCGACCGCGAGCAACTGCGCCGGGTCTGCCTGGGGCTCGCCCGCGCGGGCGGCGGGCGCGGCTGGACCGTGTTCGCCGAGTACGGGAAGCTGCGGGCCTCCTCGTCGGACCGGCCTTCCTCCGGGGTGATCACCGCCGACCTGCGCAACGCCACCCGCGACAACACCCACGGCTCCTTCCAGCGCGTCGTCAAGGACGGCAGGCCCTGGCTGACCGTGGGCATGCCCGCCCTCTTCGACCGGGGCGACGGCGGACAGCCCACCGGCCTCGTCCTCTACGCCGTGATGCCGCTGTCCACCGAGGAGGCCAATGTGGCCGCCATGGTCACCGCCGCCCGCGACGGCGCCCTGCCCGCCCTGCTCGTCGCCCTGGTGCCCGCCCTGCTCGCCGCCCGCAGCGTCCTGCGCCCCGTCCGTGACCTGCGCCGGGCCGCGGCGGGCATCGGCAGGGGCGAGCTCGACACCCGGATCGCGGTGCGCGGCTCCGACGAACTCGCCGACCTGGCCTGGACGTTCAACGAGTCGTCGACCAAGCTCCAGGAGTCCGTGGAGGAATTGCGCAGGGCCGAGGAGCGGGCCAGGCGCTTCGCCTCCGACGTCTCCCACGAACTGCGCACCCCGCTCGCCGGCATGCTCGCCGTGACCGAGGTCCTGGACGAGGACGCCGGTGAACTGCGCCCCGACACCGCCGCCGCCGTCCGGCTGATCAGCGCGGAGACCGGCAAACTGGCCACCCTGGTCGAGGACCTGATGGAGATATCCCGCTTCGACGCCCGCGCGGCCGAACTGCACCTCGACGAGGTCGACGTCGCCGAGACCGTACGCAAGACGCTCCAGGGCCGCCGCTGGGAGGACCGGGTCACCACCGAACTCCCGGACGGCGTGCGGGCGGTGCTCGATCCCCGCCGCTTCGACGTCGTCGTCGCCAACCTGGTCGGCAACGCCCTGCGGCACGGCGCGGAGCCCGTCACCGTACGGGTACGCGGGGGCGACCGGCTCGTCGTGGAGGTGGCGGACAGCGGGCCGGGCATCGACGCAGCGGTGCTCCCGCACATCTTCGACCGGTTCTACAAGGCCGACGCGGCCCGGACCCGGTCGGCGGGCAGCGGCCTCGGCCTCGCCATCGCCCAGGAGAACGTACGGCTGCACGGGGGGACGGTCGGCGCGGCGAACCGGCCCGGCGGCGGAGCGGTGTTCACCGTGGAGCTGCCGAGGGGGGAGCGGTGAGGGGCGGGCGCGTGCTCGGCGCGCTGCTGCCCGTGCTGCTCGCCACCGGGTGCGGCATCCGTGCCACGGACGTCGTGGAGGCGGGTGAACCGGCGACCGTGGAGGTGGCCCCGGCCGACCAGCTCGGCACCCTGCTGTACTTCGTGTCCTCGTCCTCCGCCTCCCGGCTGATGCCGGTCGTCCGCCGGACCCGCTCCGCGGAGTCCGGCGACGGCGGGGCCGTGGGGGAGGCCGGGTCCACCGGGGCGCCCGATGCCGTCTCCCTCCTCTTCCTGGGGCCCACCCGGGCGGAGCACGACGCCGGTCTCCGCTCGGAGCTGCCCACCGGCCGGACGCGCGTGGCCGTCGAGCTGAGCGCGGACGGGGTGCGCGTCACCGTGGACATCCCGGTCACCGGGCTCTCCCAGGCGGCCCGCCAGCAGCTGATCTGCACGGCGGCCCGGGCCCGTACGGCGGACCGGAGCGAGGCGGTCACGGTGACCGGCACGGACGGCGTCATCGGCCCGGCCCACTGCTCGGTCTGAGCGCGCCGCGGCCGTTCAGCCGGCCTTGCGGGCGACCGCCCCGTAGATGCCGATCGGGGCCGGCCGCGCCGGGACGGGGGCGTCCGGCCGCCAGGACGGGACGGGGACGAGGCCGGGCGCGAGGAGCTCGAGGCCGTCGAGGAACTTCTCGATCTCGCTGTGGGAGCGCGGGGTGAGCGGCGTGGTCGCGTGGGCGTAGACGGCCTGTGCCGCTCTGCAGTCCGCGAAGTCGTCGGTGACGTGCGAGAGCACCAGGCAGCTGCCTGCCGGGAGCGCGTCCCGCAGGGTGGCGACGATCTGCTGGGGCCCTTGCGCGTCGGTCAGGAAGTGCAGCACCGCGGTGAGGACGAGGGCGACCGGCCGGTCGAAGTCGATGACCTCGCGGACCTGAGGGTGCTCCACGACGGCCCGCGGGTCGCGGAGGTCGGCGAGCGCGACGCCGACCTGGTCGGAGCTGCGCAGCAGGGCGTCCGCGTGGGCGGTGACGATCGGGTCGTTGTCGACGTACGCGACGCGCACGTCGGGCGCCGCTGCGAGGGCGACCTCGTGCACGTTGGGGGAGTGCGGCAGCCCGGTGCCGATGTCGAGGACCTGCCGCAGGCCCGCGCCGACGACGTGGCGGACGGCGCGTTCCAGGAAGGCGCGGTTGGCCCGGACACCGGCCCGCTCCTGGGCCGCGGCGGCCACGAGCTCGTCGCCGGCCCGCTGGTCCACCCGGTAGTTGTCCTTGCCGCCGAGCAAGTAGTCGTAGATCCTTGCGGAATGAGGCCGACCGGTGTCGATCACCGGGGCGGGTAAGCCGTGCTGCCTCAAGTGGCACTCCTCTCGACGGCCGCTGCGGTCGGATTCCAGGGTCTGCCGATGCCGCGATCCTGCCTTTGCGCCCGACGGCATGTCAACTAAAGTACACAAGAGCAAGATCCATGATGGCGAGAGAGACCACCACGTGAGCGCGAGCTGTGACGAGGGAGAGCCCCGAGGGGGCGCTGCCGCCGAAGGGCCGCACCCGAGACCGCACTCCCTCGCGCACAAGCTGAAGTCGCTGATGGCGCACCGGAAGGACGCGCGGGGCAGGGCCTACGTCTCCCGCACCCTGTCGCAGGCCGTCGACGACCTGCCCGACCCGCCCGCGACGACCTCGTTCGCGCTCATCGCGAAACTCGCCGGCGGGCAGCAGGACAACCCGACGATCAAGACCGTGCTCGCCCTGTGCCAGGCGCTCGGCGACGTGCCGCCCGCCTACCTGTTGCCGCACCCCGGCTACGACGACCTCGCGGCACTCGAAGCCTTCGAGAACCCGCTCGCCCGTCGCGTGCTCGTCCTGCTGGGCGATCTCCCGGAGAGCGAGGTCCGCAAGGTGATCGAGCAGCTGGAACACCGGCGCGGCACCCTCGGCCTGCCCGCCGTACCGGACTGCGGAACGGACGCGGAGAAACCGAAGCGGGCCCGACGACGACGGACCGAAACCGAAGCCGCCCAGTACGCGGCCGATGCACTGGAAGGTCTCTGATGGACGGCATGATATTCGGCGCCTGCACCGTCGCGGGGGTGCTCGTCACCGCGCTCTGCGCCCGCAGGGCGCTTCACCGCCCGCGCGTGTTCACCTGGTTAATCGCCCTCGCGTTCGGCGTGTGCACCGTGGGCGTCTTCTTCGCGGTCCCCGCGGTCGCCAGGGCGGCGGAGGACGTCACCGGCCTGGACAACGCCGGGAAACTGGTGGCGCACATCTGCGCCATCCTCTGGTGCGCGGCACTCCAGATGACGATGGTCGACCTGGCCTACCGCCCGGAGTACCTGCGCGCCGCCCTGTACCAGCGCGTCTGCCTCGCGGTCGTCGTGCTGGCCGTCATGGTCCCGCTCTTCCTCGCCACGAACGGCCAGGACGTCGAGTTCACCACGGCGTACGCCGACCACGAGTCCGTGACCGCCTACTTGCTGGTCTACCTCTTCTACGTCCTGATCACCTGCGGCGAACTCGCCTTCATGTGCGGCCGCACCGCCCTCCGGTGCCGGACCACCCGCCCCTGGACCGGCACCGGCTTCGCCCTGTGCGCGCTCGCGGCCGTCCTGGGCGTCGGCTACACGATGTCGAAGGGGTCGTACCTCGTCTGCCACGCACTCGGCAGCCCCTGGTCCCTGGAGGTCGAGGAGGCGGTGAGCCCGGCACTGAGCGGGCTCGCCGTCCTCTTCCTCTTCGCCGGTCTGACCATGCCGATGCTCGGCGGGATGCGACAACGGCTGCGCGGCGGCGAGCGGGCCGCGGAAGGTCTCGGGCAGTAGCGGACGCTCAGGTCCCCGCGCGGTGCGAGGTGCGCGGCGCGGGCACCGGGGCCTGGGCCGCGCGGGTGACGTCGGCGACCAGCTCGACCACATCGGGGCCGTACGCCTGGGAGTTGACCACCTTCAGCAGCAGGCAGAAGGTGTTGTTGCCGTGCTTGCGGAAGAGACGTTCGTGGTTGCGGGCCAGGTAGCGGGTGGCGGCCTGGTTGGTGATGGCCTGCTGACCGCAGAAGAGGAAGACGGGTCTGGCCTCCTGACCGGGCGTCAGCCGCGCCAGCAGCACGTACTCGCTGACGCCCTTCTCGACCCGGTAGCGCTCCGAGCCGATCTGGAAGGCACCCCGGTCGGGCCCGGGCTCCGGTTCGGTGTTGATCCGCACTCCGGGGAGCAGGGAGTGCAGGTGGGCGGCCATCCGGCGGTTCGACACCGGCCCGCCGACGCAGAACTCGGTGCGCTCGCCGACGCCCTGCTGCGCGATGTCGTGGGACAGGATCTGGGCGTGCGCCTCGCAGTCCTTGATCAGCGCGGACAGTTCCAGCAGGGCGAAGACGTCGTGGCGGTGGACCGAGCCGTCGCCGCCCGCGTCGCGGTTGACGACGAGCAGACACTCGGAGTTCCCCGGCAGCCCGAAGAACGTCTGCTTGCGGCGGAGCTTGCGGCGCCACAGATAGGTGCGAGCGAGCCAGCCGAGGGCGGCGCTGATGCCGGCGGCTATCACGCCCAGCACGATGTTGCGTACGTCGTCAGTCATGGGCGGGCATGTTAGCGGGCAATCGGCCTCAAGTTCGAGGCGGTCCTGACGGGGCGGCCGGAGCGGCGTTACCCTGCGCGGACGATCCTTCACCGGAGGTTGCGCATGCGACGTTCCATCAGGCGAAATGTGTCGTTGGCGGCGATTCTGGCCGCCGTCGTGTCGGTCGGGGCCGCCGCCCCCTCCTCGTCCGCCCACCCCGCGCCACCCCCCAAGTCACCCGTCGCGGCGGGATACGGGGGAGCGGTCTCCAGCGTCGACGCGGACGCCACGGCCGCCGGTATCGAGGTGCTGCGCAACGGCGGCAACGCGGTCGACGCCGCCGTGGCCACGGCCGCCGCGCTCGGCGTCACCGAGCCGTACTCGGCGGGGCTCGGCGGCGGAGGCTACTTCGTCTACTACGACGCCCGCAGCCACACCGTCCGCACCATCGACGGCCGCGAGACCGCACCGCGCAGCGCCGACGCCTCCCTCTTCCTGGAGAACGGCAAACCGCTCGACTTCGCGGACGCCGTGACCAGCGGGCTCGGCGTCGGCACCCCGGGCACGCCCGCCACCTGGGACGCCGCCCTGAACAGCTGGGGCAGCAAGTCGCTCCGTCAGGTCCTGAAGCCCGCCGCGCGGATCGCCCGCGACGGCTTCGTCGTGGACGAAACGTTCCGCTCGCAGACGGCCGGCAACGAGGAGCGGTTCCGGGACTTCCCCGCCACCCGCGAGCTGTTCCTGCCCGGCGGCAAGCTCCCCGAGGTCGGCTCGGTCCTCCGGAACCCGGACCTGGCGCGCACCTACGACGAGATCGGCCGCCGGGGCGTGGACGAGCTCTACCGGGGGGAGATCGCCGAGGACGTCGTACGGACCGTGCGCAACCCGCCCGTCGACCCGGCGTCCGACCGGGTGGTCCGCCCCGGCGACCTGACCGCGAAGGACCTGAGCTCCTACCGCGCGCTGCGCCGGGAGCCGACGAAGGTGAACTACCGGGGGCTCGACGTGTACGGCATGGCGCCGTCCTCGTCCGGCGGCACGACGGTGGGCGAGGCCCTCAACATCCTGGAGTCCACGGACCTCTCGCGGATGAGCGAGGCCCAGTACCTGCACCGCTACATCGAGGCCAGCCGCATCGCGTTCGCCGACCGGGGCCGCTGGGTCGGCGACCCCGCGTTCGAGGACGTGCCGACCGAGGGGCTGCTCAGCCAACGGTTCGCGGACGCGCGGGAATGCCTGATCAAGGACGACGTGGTCCTCACCAGCCCGCTCGCCCCGGGCGACCCGCGCCACCCCGGCGCCTGCCGGTCCACGGGGAAGGCCGCGCCGACCACGTACGAGGGTGAGAACACGACGCACCTGACGACCGCCGACAAGTGGGGCAACGTCGTCGCGTACACGCTGACCATCGAGCAGACCGGCGGCAGCGGGATCACCGTGCCGGGGCGCGGCTTCCTGCTCAACAACGAGCTGACCGACTTCTCCTTCGCACCGGCCGACCCCGCCGTCCACGACCCGAACCTGCCCGGCCCCGGCAAGCGCCCGCGCTCCTCGATCTCGCCGACCATCGTGCTCCGGCACGGCGAGCCGGTCCTCGCCCTCGGCTCGCCCGGCGGCGCGACCATCATCACGACCGTGCTCCAGACGCTGACCGGCAAGCTGGACCGAGGGCTCCCGCTGCTCGACGCCATCGCCGCGCCCCGGGCGAGCCAGCGCAACGCACCGGCCACCGAACTGGAACCGGCGCTCTGGAACAGCCCGTTGCGGGCGAAGCTGGAATCCCTCGGCCACGTCTTCAAGCTCAACCCGGAGATCGGCTCGGCGACCGGCGTACAGCGGCTGCCCGACGGGCGGTGGCTCGCCGCGGCCGAGAAGGAGCGGCGCGGCGGCGGCTCGGCGATGGTGGTGAGGCCGAGCGGGCGGCCCTGACGGCCGCGGACCGACAGGGGGGCGCAAGGACATCTCCTCGCCAGAAGGGCGCCCCCAGTGCGTATGCGAACGCTTGCCCTCGTCACGGCCTCCGGTGCCGCGCTGCTGACCGCGGGCACACCGGCCCCCGCCACCCTCGCGGTGGCGGGGGACCCGGGCCCGGCCGCCCCCGCCCCTGCGCCCCGGCCCGTCCTGCCGACCGTGCCGTTCGCCCAGGTGGCGAAGGCGCACCAGGCGCCCGCCCGGGCGCAGCGCTCCAGACCCGCGCCCGCCCCGGCCCGCGACCGGGAGCCCGCCGGGGTCGGCGCGGCAGACCTGCTGGGCAGGGTGTCGGCCTGCGAGCAGGTGTCGAACGGCAAGTACCGCACGGACGAGGCGGCTTCGGCGGCCGTTCCGGTGTGCGGCACGGACGACGCGGTGTTCTGGAAGGCCGACCTGGACGTCGACTGCGACGGCCGGACGACCGCCGCCTGCAACCCCGCCACCGACCCCGCCTTCCACGGCGACACCGCCTTCCACGCCTCGGACGGCCGCCCGCTGAACGCGGAGAAGCTGCCGTACGTGGTGGTGCCCGCGCCCTCCGGCGTCTGGGACCACGCGAAGGCCGGCATCGGGGGAGGCGGGGTCGTCGCCGTCGTCCACGGCGAGAAGGTGGAGTACGCGGTCGTCGGCGACGTCGGCCCGGAACGCATCATCGGCGAGGCCTCGTACGCCGCGGCGAAGTCGCTCGGCATCGACCCGGACCCGGGCAGCGGCGGCGCGCCCTCCGGGGTGACGTACATCCTGTTCAAGGACTCCCGGGTGTCCCCGATCGAGGACCACGAGGCCGCCGTGCGTACGGGGCGGGCCCTGGCGGAGGAGTTCGTGCGCGGGGACTAGGGCGTGTTTCGAAAGTAGCGCCGTCCGCCCGTAGGGCGGGTCCGGCGGCGTCTGGTGCGTGCGATCGCAAGGCGGAGGGTCGCCCCGATAC
>NZ_JBFAUP010000022.1:0-123575 GCF_040679335.1 Streptomyces sp. NPDC052299
ATGTTGACGACGTTGAACCCGTTGTTGGAGAGGATGATGTCGACCAGGTTCTTGCCGATGTCGTGGACGTCGCCGCGGACGGTGGCCAGCACGATAGTGCCCTTGCCCTCGGCGTCCGACTTCTCCATGTGCGGTTCGAGGTACGCGACCGCGGCCTTCATGACCTCGGCGGACTGCAGGACGAACGGCAGCTGCATCTGCCCGGAACCGAACAGCTCGCCGACGACCTTCATGCCCTCCAGGAGGGTGTTGTTGACGATGTCGAGCGCGGGCGTGTCCTTCAGCGCCTCGGTGAGGTCGTCCTCCAGGCCGTTCTTCTCGCCGTCGATGATCCGCCGCTGAAGCCGCTCGTCCAGCGGGAGGGCGGCCAGCTCCTCGGCCTTGCCCTCCTTGAGGGACTTCATGTTGACGCCCTCGAACAGCTCCATGAGCCTCTGGAGCGGGTCGTAGCCCTCGGCGCGGCGGTCGTAGATCAGGTCGAGCGCGACCTTGACCTGCTCCTCCTCGAGCCGGGCGATCGGGAGGATCTTCGACGCGTGCACGATCGCCGAGTCCAGGCCCGCCTTCACGCACTCGTCCAGGAAGACCGAGTTCAGCACCACACGCGCGGCCGGATTCAGACCGAAGGAGATGTTCGACAGACCCAGCGTCGTCTGCACGTCCGGGTGACGCTTCTTCAGCTCCCGGATCGCCTCGATGGTGGCGACCCCGTCCTTCCGCGACTCCTCCTGCCCCGTGCAGATGGTGAACGTCAGGGTGTCGATGAGGATGTCCGACTCCTGAATGCCCCAGTTGCCGGTCAGATCCGCGATCAGCCGCTCCGCGACGGCCACCTTGTGCTCGGCCGTACGGGCCTGCCCCTCCTCGTCGATCGTCAGCGCGATCAACGCGGCACCGTGCTCCGCCGCCAGCCGCGTCACCTTCGCGAAACGCGACTCCGGACCATCACCGTCCTCGTAATTGACCGAGTTCAGGACCGCGCGGCCGCCCAGCTTCTCCAGGCCCGCCCTGAGCACGGGCAGCTCCGTGGAGTCCAGGACGATGGGCAGGGTGGAGGCGGTGGCGAACCGGCCGGCCAGCTCGTCCATGTCGGCGACGCCGTCGCGGCCCACGTAGTCCACGCACAGGTCGAGCATGTGCGCGCCCTCGCGGATCTGGTCGCGGGCCATCTCGACGCAGTCGTCCCAGCGGCCTTCGAGCATGGCCTCGCGGAACTTCTTCGACCCGTTGGCGTTCGTGCGCTCACCGATCGCCAGATACGCCGTGTCCTGGCGGAACGGGATGGTCTGGTAGAGCGAGGCGGCGCCGGGCTCGGGGCGCGGGTCGCGGGCGCCCGGCGCCGTCCCGCGTACGCGCTCGACCACCTGGCGCAGGTGCTCCGGGGTCGTACCGCAGCAGCCGCCGACCAGCGAGAGGCCGTACTCCTGGACGAAGGCCTCCTGCGCGTCGGCCAGCCCCTCGGCGTCGAGCGGGAAGTGCGCGCCGTCCTTGGTGAGGACCGGCAGTCCGGCGTTGGGCATGCAGAGCAGCGGGATGCGGGAGTGCCGGGCGAGGTAGCGCAGGTGCTCGCTCATCTCGGCCGGGCCGGTCGAGCAGTTCAGGCCGATCATGTCGATGCCGAGGGGTTCCAGGGCGGTCAAGGCCGCGCCGATCTCGGAGCCCAGCAGCATGGTGCCGGTCGTCTCGAAGGCCAGGGAGCACAGCAGCGGGAGGTCGCTGCCCAGGGCGTCGAGGGCACGGCGAGCGCCGAGGACGGCGGCCTTGGTCTGGAGGAGGTCCTGCGTCGTCTCGACGATCAGCGCGTCGGCGCCGCCGGCGATCAGGCCCTCGGCGTTGGCCTGGAAGCCGTCGCGGACGGTGGCGTACGCGATGTGGCCGAGGGTCGGCAGCTTGGTGCCGGGGCCCATCGAGCCGAGGACCCAGCGCTGCTCGCCGGTGGAGGCGGTGTACTCGTCGGCGACCTCGCGGGCGATGCGCGCCCCGGCCTCCGACAGCTCGTGCACCCGCTCGGGAATGTCGTACTCGCCGAGCGCCGCCGTGTTGGCCCCGAAGGTGTTCGTCTCGACGCAGTCCACGCCGACGGCGAAGTACGCCTCGTGCACGGAGCGCACGATGTCCGGCCGGGTGAGGTTGAGGATCTCGTTGCAGCCTTCGAGGTTCTCGAAGTCCGCGAGCGTGGGGTCCTGGGCCTGGAGCATGGTGCCCATGGCACCGTCGGCCACCACCACGCGGGTGGCGAGCGCCTCGCGGAGGGCTGCGGATCGGTTCCGGCTGTCGGCGGAAGGGGTCGGCGACGAGGCCATGGATGTACTCCCTGGGATGCGACGGCTGTCGGCTTTGCGTCTTCGGCGGAAGGCGCACCCGGCCAGGGTAGCCGGGCCGCGACCTGGGCCGTCACTCTGTCCCACGAGCCGGACGGCATCCTGATGACAGGGGGATCCGGTGTCGGGGGGTGCTGCGGACTTCTGCCGCAGCCGAGCGCAGGTCGGCATCGACCGATAGTGTTCAGCATTGTCGAACAAGGTGGAGGAGTACGGCGCGATGGCCAAGAACATCCAGTCGCTGGAGCGGGCGGCCGCGATGCTGCGCCTGCTGGCAGGCGGCGAGCGGCGGCTCGGGCTGTCCGACATCGCCTCCTCACTGGGCCTGGCCAAGGGCACCGCGCACGGCATCCTGCGCACCCTCCAGCACGAGGGCTTCGTGGAGCAGGACGCCACCTCCGGCCGCTACCAGCTGGGCGCGGAACTGTTGCGCCTGGGCAACAGCTATCTCGACGTGCACGAGCTGCGGGCCCGGGCCCTGGTGTGGACGGACGACCTGGCCCGGTCCAGCGGCGAGAGCGTCCATCTCGGCGTGCTGCACCAGCAGGGCGTCCTCATCGTCCACCACGTCTTCCGGCCCGACGACAGCCGCCAGGTGCTCGAGGTGGGCGCCATGCAGCCGCTGCACTCCACGGCGCTGGGCAAGGTGCTCGCCGCGTACGACCCGGTGGCGCACACCGAGGCCATGGAGGCCGAGCGGCAGCCGTTCACGCCCCGGACGGTGACCGGCGCGGCGGAGTTCGAGTCGGTGCTCGACGTCGTACGGGCCCGGGGCTGGGGGTCCGACGTGGAGGAGACCTGGGAGGGCGTGGCCGCGGTGGCCGCGCCGATCCACGACCGGCGGCGGATGCCGGTCGGGGCGATAGCCGTCACCGGCGCGGTGGAGCGCGTCTGCAAGGACGGGGAGCTGCGCCCGGAGCTGGTCGCGGCGGTCCGCGACTGCGCCCGCGCGGTCTCGCGGGACCTGGGCGCCCGCCGCTTCTGAGCCGCCCGGTCCCGGGCGGCTCTCCTCGTAACGATCGATTCGTACGTCACATCCCTCTTGACGCTGCCTTCGCCCGGGAGAAACACTGCCGTTCACCGGTCGGCATTGTCGAACACTTAACGGATATTCGCGTTAGGGTGTGACGGTGCTGGGGGGTGTCCTGCCCGACCCTGATCGGCAAGACACCCCCCAGGGGCCGGCCAAGCCCTCACACGAGGGCGCGGACCACCGGTGGGACCCGGGGTTCGGCTTCCTGGACGAAGGACAAAGGAGTCGCGGGTGTCCAGCTCCGACATCTTCATCGGCGAGACCATCGGTACCGCCGTACTCATCCTGCTCGGCGGCGGTGTCTGTGCCGCCGTCACGCTCAAGCACTCGAAGGCGCAGAACGCCGGCTGGGTCGCCATCACCTTCGGGTGGGGCTTCGCGGTACTGACCGGCGCGTATCTCGCCGGCGGCGTGTCGGGGGCGCATCTCAACCCGGCCGTCACCATCGGCCTGGCCATCGAGGGCGGCACGGAGTGGAGCGACGTACCGCTCTACCTCGCCTCCGAACTGCTCGGCGCGATGATCGGCGCGGTGCTGGTCTGGCTGACCTACTACGGGCAGTTCCGGGCCCATCTGACCGATCCGGAGATCCTGCGCGCCCATTCGGGTGAGGAGGGCATGGTCGACCAGGCCGCGGCCCCCAAGGCCGGACCGGTCCTCGGCGTCTTCTCGACGGGCCCCGAGATCCGGAACGCGGTGCAGAACGTCCTCACCGAGGTCATCGCCACGGTCGTCCTGGTCCTCGCCATCCTCACCCAGGGCCTCAACGCCGACGGCGACGGCCTCGGCACGCTGGGCGCGCTGATCACCGCCCTGGTCGTCGTCGGCATCGGCCTGTCGCTCGGCGGGCCGACGGGCTACGCGATCAACCCGGTCCGCGACCTCGGCCCGCGTATCGTGCACGCGCTGCTTCCGCTGCCGAACAAGGGCGGCTCCGACTGGGGCTACGCATGGGTCCCCGTCGTCGGCCCGCTGATCGGCGGCGCACTCGCGGGCGGCCTCTACAACCTCGCGTTCGCCTAGGCCGTGTCCGCCCTCACACCACACCGCACAGACCTCCGGGAGCACACCGTGACCGACGCACACACCACCGGCAGCCACGGCGCCGGGCCGTTCATCGCGGCCATCGACCAAGGCACGACCTCCAGCCGCTGCATCGTCTTCGACAAGGACGGGCGGATCGTCTCCGTCGACCAGAAGGAGCACGAGCAGATCTTTCCCAAGCCCGGCTGGGTCGAACACGACGCGGCCGAAATCTGGGCGAACGTCCAGGAAGTCGTGGCCGGGGCGATCTCCAAGGCGGGCATCACCGCCGCCGACGTGAAGGCGATCGGCATCACCAACCAGCGCGAGACCACCCTGCTGTGGGACAAGAACACCGGTGAGCCCGTCCACAACGCCATCGTCTGGCAGGACACCCGTACGGACGCGCTCTGCAAGGAGCTCGGGCGCAACGTCGGCCCGGACCGCTTCCGCCGCGAGACCGGGCTGCCGCTCTCCTCCTACTTCGCCGGGCCCAAGGCGCGCTGGCTGCTCGACCACGTCGAGGGGCTGCGCGAGCGGGCCGAGCGCGGCGACATCCTCTTCGGCACGATGGACTCCTGGGTCATCTGGAACCTGACCGGCGGCACCGACGGCGGCGTCCACGTCACCGACGTCACCAACGCCTCGCGGACCCTCCTGATGAACCTGCACACCATGCAGTGGGACGAGAAGATCTGTTCCTCCATCGGCGTGCCCACGGCCGTGCTCCCCGAGATCCGGTCCTCCTCGGAGGTCTACGGCACCACCAAGGGCGGCGTGCTCGACGGGGTGCCGGTGGCCTCCGCGCTCGGCGACCAGCAGGCGGCGCTGTTCGGCCAGACCTGCTTCTCCGAGGGCGAGGCCAAGTCCACGTACGGCACCGGCACCTTCATGCTGATCAACACCGGCGACACGCCCGTCAACTCGTACAACGGGCTGCTGACGACCGTCGGTTACCGGATCGGCGACCAGAAGGCGGTGTACGCCCTGGAGGGGTCGATCGCCGTCACCGGTTCGCTGGTCCAGTGGATGCGCGACCAGATGGGGCTGATCCAGTCCGCCGCCGAGATCGAGACCCTGGCCTCCTCGGTGGAGGACAACGGCGGCGCCTACTTCGTGCCCGCGTTCTCCGGCCTGTTCGCCCCGTACTGGCGCCCGGACGCCCGCGGTGTCATCGCCGGTCTCACCCGCTACGTCACCAAGGCGCACATCGCCCGTGCGGTGCTCGAGGCCACCGCCTGGCAGACGCGTGAGATCAGCGACGCCATGACCAAGGACTCCGGCGTCGAGCTGACCGCGCTGAAGGTCGACGGCGGCATGACCTCCAACAACCTGCTGATGCAGACGCTCGCCGACTTCCTGGACGCGCCCGTGGTGCGGCCGATGGTCGCCGAGACCACCTGCCTCGGCGCCGCCTACGCCGCCGGTCTGGCCGTCGGCTTCTGGCCGGACACCGACGCGCTGCGCGCCAACTGGCGCCGCGCCGCCGAGTGGACCCCCCGCATGGACGCGGACACCCGCGCCCGCGAGTACAAGAGCTGGCTCAAGGCCGTGGAACGCACCATGGGCTGGCTGGACGACGAGGAGTAGAGAACATGACCACCCTGCAGAGCGTCCCCGCACTCGGGACGCATCCGGCCTCCGGCTCCCTCCCGAGCCGTGCCGAGACCCGGGAGCAGCTCTCCAAGGCGACGTACGACCTCCTGGTGATCGGCGGCGGCATCCTGGGCATCTCCACCGCCTGGCACGCCGCGCAGGCCGGACTGCGGGTGGCCCTGGTGGACGCCGGTGACTTCGCCGGCGCCACCTCCTCCGCCTCCTCCAAGCTGCTGCACGGCGGTCTGCGCTACCTCCAGACCGGTGCGGTGAAGCTGGTGGCGGAGAACCACTTCGAGCGCCGTGCGGTCTCCCGCCAGGTCGCCCCGCACCTGGCCAACCCGCTCACCTTCTACCTGCCGGTCTACAAGGGCGGGCCGCACGGCGCGGCGAAGCTCGGGGCGGGCGTCTTCGCCTACTCGGCGCTGTCCGCCTTCGGCGACGGCGTCGGCCATGTGATCAGCCCGGCGCGGGCGGCGCGCGATGTGCCGGAGCTGCGCACGGAGAACCTGCGGGCGGTCGCGGTCTACGGCGACGACCAGATGAACGACGCGCGGATGGCGCTGATGACGGTGCGCGCGGCCGTCGACGCGGGCGCGGTGGTCCTCAACCACGCGGCGGTGACCGGGCTGCGGTTCACCCGGGGCCGGGTGACGGGCGCGGAGCTGCGGGACTCCATGGACGGTACGGAGTTCGGGGTGACCGCCCGGCTGGTGCTGAACGCGACCGGGCCGTGGGTGGACCACCTGCGGAAGATGGAGGACCCGAACGCGGCGCCCTCCATACGCCTGTCCAAGGGCGCCCACCTGGTGCTGAAGCGGACCCGGCCGTGGAAGGCCGCGCTGGCCACGCCGATCGACAAGTACCGCATCACGTTCGCCCTGCCCTGGGAGGACATGCTGCTGCTCGGCACAACGGACGAGGAGTACGAGGGCGACCCGGCGGATGTCGCGGTGACCGAGCGGGACACCGCGCAGATCCTGGACGAGGCCGCGTTCTCGGTACGGGACCAGCAGCTCTCCCGGGACCTGATCACGTACTCCTTCGCCGGTCTCCGGGTGCTGCCCGGCGGGCCCGGCGACACCTCGAAGGCCAAGCGCGAGACGGTCGTGACGGAGGGCCGGGGCGGGATGCTGTCGGTGGCCGGCGGCAAGTGGACGACCTTCCGCCACATCGGCCGTACGGTGATGAACAAGCTCGCCGCGCTGCCCGGGCACCCGCTGGCGGAGGACATGGAGCCGATGTCCCGGCTGCCCAGGAAGCTGCCGCTGCCCGGGATCGCCAGCCCGAACGCGGTGGCGCACCGGCTGCTGGTGGACGGCGGGACGCCCGGTCCCCGGATGGCCGCCGACACCGCGCGCCATCTGGCCACGCACTACGGTTCGCTCGCGTTCGACATCGCCCGGCTGGCCAACGAGAATCCGGCGCTGGCCGAGCGGATCCACCCGGACGCGCCGGAGGTCTGGGCGCAGGTCGCCTACGCCCGGGACCACGAGTGGGCCGAGACCGCGGACGACGTGCTGCGGCGGCGGACGACGCTGACGATCCGGGGCCTGGCGACGGACGAGGTCCGGGCCGGGGTGGAGAAGGTGCTCGGCGAGCGGCGGGGCTGAGCACGGACGGGCCGGGCGGCCGGGCGGACCGGGGGCGGTCCGACGGTCGTACCGGCCTTCGTCGTGGCCGCATAATGGGGCGATACATCGGATGTCTGGAGGTCGCCCATGGCTGTCACCGACGAGGCCATCGAGAAGATCAAGGGAATGATCGTCTCGGGTGCGCTACGGCCCGGCGATCGTCTCCCCAAGGAGAGCGAACTCGCCTCGGAACTGGGGCTTTCCCGCAACTCGCTGCGGGAGGCGGTGCGCGCCCTGTCGCTGATCCGCATTCTCGACGTCCGCCAGGGCGACGGCACGTATGTGACGAGCCTGGACCCCCAGCTGCTGCTCGAAGCGCTGAGCTTCGTCGTGGACTTCCACCGGGACGACACCGTGCTGGAGTTCCTGGCGGTGCGCCGCATCCTGGAGCCGGCCGCGACCGCGATGGCGGCCGGCCGGATCGGCGAGGAGCAGCTGGACGCGCTGAGCGCCCAGCTCGACGCGCTCGGCGAGCGTCCTTCGGTGGAGGAGCTGGTCGCCTGCGACCTGGACTTCCACCGGGGCATCGTCCAGGCGTCCGGGAACTCGGTGCTCTGCTCGCTGCTGGACGGGCTCTCGGGGCCGACGACGCGGGCGCGGGTGTGGCGGGGGCTGACGCAGGAGGACGCGGTGAGCCGGACGCTGCATGAGCACCGGGCGATTCTGGGGGCGTTGCGGGACCGCGACGCGGAGGCGGCGCGGGCGTGGGCCACGGTGCATGTGGCCAGCGTGGAGCAGTGGCTGCGGTCCACGCTGTGACCGTTCCGGGGCTCCGCCCACCGTCATGACGTCGACGACGAGTCGGAGCGTCGGTACGCCGGTGAGGGCGACGACCGGAGCGATGCCGATCGCGGATTCCTGGTTGGGGTCGCGGCTCGGACCCGGTGGGTATGGCGGGGTGCGGGTTCAGCTGCCGGCGGGGCGCAGGCGCAGGCCCTGCATCCCGCCGTCGACGGCGAGGGCGGTGCCCGTCACGGAGGCCGCGGCGGGGCTCGCGAGGTAGACGATCGCGGCGGCCACCTCGTCGGCGGAGACCAGCCGGCCCAGCGGCTGCCGGGCGTTCAGCGCGGCGCGTTCGGCGGCCGGGTCGTCCGCCCGGTCGAGGAGGCGGCCGATCCACGGGGTGTCGGCGGTGCCGGGGTTGACGCAGTTGACGCGGACGCCCTCGCGGACGTGGTCCGCGGCCATGGCGAGGGTGAGCGCGAGGACGGCGCCCTTGCTCGCGCTGTACAGGGCGCGCTGGGGCAGCCCGGCGGTCGCGGCGATGGAGCAGGTGTGCGTGATGGATACGGCTCCGGGGCGCCCGGCGGCCGCGCGGCGCAGGTGCGGCAGGGCGTGCCGGGCGGCGCGGACCATGCCGAGGACGTTGATGTCGAGGACCCGGGCCCATTCGGCGTCGTCGTTGTCCGTGACGGTGCCGATGGCGCCGATGCCCGCGTTGGACACGAGGGTGTGCAGCGAGCCCATGGTGGCGGCGGCCCGGTCCACCCCGGCGCGCACGGCCGCGTCGTCGGTGACGTCGGCCTCGACGGCGAGGGCGCCCCGGGGTGCTCCTGAGGTGTCCCGGTCGAGCACGGCGACCTGGGCGCCGCGCTCCAGGAGCAGGGTGGTGACGGCGGCCCCGATGCCGGAGGCACCGCCGGTCACCAGGGCGTTCATCCCCTCGAAGTCGCGTGTGCCGGTCATCGGCTCTCCTCCTTCTCCTGGCGCCGGGCCTGCCAGACGGGGCCCTGCGGGTAGCGGTGTGCGGCGATGGACTCGGGGCGCATCCTGGCCGAGAAGCCGGGGGTCGCCGGGGCGGCGTAGCGGCCGTTCACGATGACGGTGGGGTCGGTGAAGTGCTCGTGGAGGTGGTCGACGTACTCGATCACCCGGTCCTCGCGGGTGCCGGAGACGGCCACGTAGTCGAACATCGAGAGGTGCTGGACGAGTTCGCAGAGCCCGACGCCGCCCGCGTGCGGGCAGACCGGGATGCGGTACTTGGCGGCGAGCAGCAGGACCGCCAGGTTCTCGTTGACGCCGGCGACGCGTGCGGCGTCGATCTGGACGAAGTCGACGGCCCCTGCCTGGAGCAGCTGCTTGAACACGACCCGGTTGGCGACGTGTTCGCCGGTGGCGACCTTGACCGGCTGTCCGGCGCGGACGGCGGCGTGGCCGAGTACGTCGTCGGGGCTGGTGGGCTCCTCGATCCAGTGCGGGTCGTACGGGGCGAGCGCGGTCATCCGGGCGACGGCGTCGGCGACGTCCCAGCGCTGGTTGGCGTCCACGGCGATCCGGACGCCGGGTCCGACGGCCTCGCGGGCGAGCGCCATGCGGCGGACGTCGTCCTCGACCCGGCCGCCGACCTTGAGCTTGATCTGGGTGAACCCGTCGGCGACGGCCTGCTTGGCGAGCCGGACCAGCTTGTCGTCGGAGTAGCCGAGCCAGCCGGGCGAGGTGGTGTACGCGGGGTAGCCCTCGGCGCGCAGCCGGGCGGCGCGTTCGGCGCGCCCCGGTTCGGCGGCGCGCAGGATGGCCAGCGCCTCGTCGGGGGTGAGGGCGTCGGTGAGGTAGCGGAAGTCCACGAGGGAGACCAGCTCCTCCGGGGTCATCCCGGCCAGGAACTCCCAGACGGGTCTGTTCGCCAGCTTGGCCGCCAGGTCCCAGGCGGCGTTGACCACCGCGCCGGCCGCCATGTGCATCACGCCCTTCTCGGGGCCCAGCCAGCGGAGTTGCGAGTCGTGCGTGAGCTCCCGGTACAGGGCGCCGAGCGCGGCGGCCGTCCGGGGCACGGGGCGCCCGGTCAGGTAGGGACGCAGTGCCTCGATCGCGGCGGCCATGACCTCGTTGCCGCGGCCGATGGTGAAGCAGAAGCCGTGGCCCTCGACGGGCTCGCCGTCCGCGTCGGCGGCGTCGGTGCGCAGGACCACGTAGGCGGCCGAGTAGTCGGGGTCGGGGTTCATGGCGTCCGAGCCGTCCAGTTGGTCCGAGGTCGGAAAACGGATGTCGTGGACCTCGAAATCCGTGACGGTCTGACTCATGCGCGCCCCCAGGGGAAATAACATCGGACCTCTGCTCCGGTCATCCGATGTATAGCCGCCTTCGAGGGCGTGAGTCCAGAGAGAAGCGGGAATTTTCCACTGACAGCTCGGATGTATCGGGAGTACGCCGCCGCGTCGAGCGGTCACTCGGTCGTCCATGGGGGCTGCGGTCCGGGAGGCCGCAGGCCGTAAGGTTGGTCCGTACGCAAGGGAACTTCGGAAGGAGGCTGGGGTGATCGAGCTCGAGGGCGTGCCCGAGCTGATCGACCCGGTCATGGTGGCCGCGTTCGAGGGGTGGAACGACGCCGGTGACGCCGCCTCCACAGCGGTCGCGCATCTGGACCGGGAATGGAAGGGCGAGGTGTTCGCGGCGCTGGACGCCGAGGACTACTACGACTTCCAGGTCAACCGCCCGACGGTGTGGCTGGACAACGGGGTACGCAAGATCACCTGGCCGACGACCCGGCTCTCCGTGGTCCGCGTCGGCGGGGACAAGCCCCGCGATCTCGTGCTGGTCCGGGGCATCGAACCGTCCATGCGCTGGCGCTCGTTCTGCAACGAACTCCTGGGCTTCGCGCACGAGTTGGGCGTCGAGATGGTGGTGGTGCTCGGTGCGCTGCTCGGCGACACCCCGCACACCCGCCCGGTCCCGGTCAGCGGGGTGACGTCCGACCCGGACCTGGCCCGCACCATGGACCTGGAGGAGACCAGGTACGAGGGCCCGACCGGCATCGTCGGCATCCTCCAGGAGGCGTGCACCCATGCCGGAGTGCCCGCGGTGAGCCTGTGGGCGGCGGTGCCGCACTACGTGTCGCAGCCGCCCAACCCCAAGGCGACGCTGGCCCTGCTGAACCGCCTGGAGGACCTGCTCGGGCTGCGCATCCCGCTCGGCGAGCTGCCGGAGGACGCGCGCGCCTGGCAGCTCGGGGTCGACCAACTGGCCGCCGAGGACAGCGAGGTGGCCGAGTACGTGCAGACCCTCGAGGAGGCCCGGGACACCGCCGAGCTGCCCGAGGCGAGCGGCGAGGCCATCGCCCGCGAGTTCGAGCGCTATCTGCGGCGCCGCGAACCGGGGTCCGGTCCGCCGCCGGGCGGCCACGCCACGGAGAGCGGCGACGCAACGTACCTCCGGGACACGTCGAGCGGCCGGACGAGACCGCCCAAGCCGGTCCGGCCGGACGCCGCTCCGGGACAGCCGGGACGTCCGGGCCGGCCCGGACCCGTGAGGCCGCCGTCCGACGGGGACGACCGCACCGACCGCCCGGACGGCAGCGGCACGGGCGACAGCCGTCCGGACGGCGAAGCGCCGGACGACGACGGGGCCGACGGCCCCCCGGCGCAGGACTGAGCGTGGCACGGAGCCGGGCGGGTGCGTACCCGCCCGGCTCCTGCGCCGGGTGACCGCCACTCAGGCGCAGCTGAAGCGCGCAGCGCCCCAGTCGCCGTGGTCACCGGTCTTGGACCCGTTCGTGTCCGTGACCTTCAGGCGCACGTGCCGCGCCCCGTCGAGCGCCACATCGACCGGCACGGTCGCCGACGTACCGGTCACCTTCGGCGAGGTCCACAGCACCTTGCCGTCCGCCTCGACGGAGAAGGCGACTTCGCCGTACCCGTTGATCTCGTCGTCGATGCCGGCGTCCGCGGTGAAGCGGGAGCACTGCCCGCCGAGGTAGACCTCGATGTCGGAGTCGGCGTGGGTGCCGATGCCCTTCTCGTACGTCTTCCCGGCCAAAGTGATCGGGTGTCCGTCGGCCGCGCCCGACTCGCCGTTGCTGCGGTCGCGCTCGGCGGGTCCGTAGCCGTTGACCGCGGTCAGCCACTCCATGTCGCTCGCCCAGGTCTCGCCGGTGGGCGGCGCCGGCATCACGGAGACCGCGAGCCGCCCGGTGGCGGTGCGGGACTCGCCCGCCGACCGGTAGCGGACGAGGGCGGTCAACCGCGCCTCCCCCGCCTTCGCGTCCTTCGCCGGAGTGACCCGGACCTCGACGCGGCGGGTGGTGCCCGCCGGTATCCGCTCCACGGGCGCGGCGGGGGTGGCCTGCCAGCCCTCGGGGACGTCGAGCGTGACGGACGCGTCCGTGACGTCCGCCCGGCCCGCCGTCACGTCGACGGCGACGGTGCTCGGGGCACCCGCGCCGGTCTCCTGGCCGCGCGGGGCGGCGACGGAGGCCGTGGCGGCGGCGTTCCGGCCGCCGACCGCGCTGGCGTTCTTCAGCTTCAGGGAGAACGCGCGGTCCGTGGGCAGCGGTGCGGTCCTGATCCTGACCACGCCGCCCCGGTCGTCCCGGTCGTAGAACCAGCCCTGCTCCGCCTTCGCGTACGCGGCGGCCGAGGTGAGCCGGGGCAGCTTGCCGCCCAACTGGACCGCGCTCGGCTCGGAACCGGTGTGCACGGTGAACTCGTACGGGCGGCTGCTCTGCTTGCCCTGGTACGTGCCCTTGCTCGCGCCGATGTCCACGGTCACGTCGCCCGAGCCCCGGGAGGGCGCGCGGACCTCGGCGGTCTGCGTGGCGTACGCGCCGTCGCGGTGCTCGCGGGTCACGCCGTCGTCCTCGTACAGGGTGAACGAGGAGCGGCCCTGCGGGTAGACGTCCCAGGCCAGCGGGGACTCGGCGGTGCGGTCGGTGTACGAGCGGATGCCCGGCCACATCGGCACGCTCGCCCCGGCCTTCACGAACAGCGGCAGGGTGTCCAGCGGGGCGCTGTAGTCGTCGAGGGTGACGGGGCCCTGGTAGGTGCGCCCGGTCCAGTAGTCGGTCCAGGTGCCCTTCGGCAGGTAGATGCCGTCGCGCTCGGTGCTGTCCTGGTAGACCGGGGCGACGAGGAAGTCCTCGCCCGACATGAACTCGTACTTCGCGGCGTCGGTCGCGGCCTTCGGGTCGTCCGGGTACTCCAGGACCAGCGGGCGGACCATCCCGACGCCGGTCTTGGTCGCCTCGTGGGCGTACGAGTACTGGTAGGGCAGCAGCGACTCCTTGAGCTTGAGGTAGTCGCGGTTGATGGAGGTGTAGGGCTCGCCGTAGCGGAAGGGCTGCTTGTCGCTGGCCGCCCAGCCGTCCATGGTCATCGTGGTCCCCAGGAACATCTTCCACTGGAGGTCACGGGTGTACGTCTTGGCGCTGCCGCCGAAGATGCCGTCCACGTCGCCCGTGGTGTAGGCGAGGCCGGACATCGTGGCGCCCGCGTAGGTCGGGATCTGCCAGCGGATGTAGTCCCAGGTGCCGTACTGGTCGCCGGACCACTGGACGCCGCAGCGCTGCGCGCCGGACCAGCTCTCGGGGGCGTACGTGAAGCCGCGCGCGTCGCTGTTGGCCTCGATGCCCGCGTAGGCGTCCTTGCAGCCGTCGAGCGCGAACTTGTAGCCGGGGCCGACCCAGGCGACGTCCAGCTTCGCGACGCGCTGGCCGGCCTTCACCTGGTCCGCGAGACCGTCGATGCCGTCCTCGGTCCACAGGCCGAGCTCCATGCCGCGGTCCTTGAGGCCCTTCGCCGTCTCGGCGAGGTCCTCGTAGCCGCAGCCGTAGCCGTCGTTGACGAGCATCCAGCCGTTGGGCATGTCGTGGTCGACGTAGCCGTCGGCGACCTTCAGGGCGTCCAGGGTCCGGCGCTCACCGCGGTTCGCGTTGTGCAGGTAGCAGTCGGAGTCGCCCATCTCCAGGCCGTAGACCGGCGGCAGGAACGGCTTGCCGGTCAGCTGCGTGTACTGGCCGATGACGTCCTTGGCGCTGTCACCGGCGAAGTAGTACGCGTCGAAGCGCCGCTCCTTCTCGCTGGTGGTCACCGGGTCGTTGAAGGCGTAGGTGCCGGGCGCGAAGGTGTTGCGGAAGACGCCGTAGCCGGCCGAGGAGAGGTAGAACGGCACCGAGTTGGGGTGGCCGCCGTCGTCCCAGTTGTAGTCGACGCCCACCTCGACGGTCTTGCCCCGGTGCGAGGTGTTGCCCCGGCCGTTCTGCATGCCGGCGCCGTAGAACTGCTCGTCGGCGCCCCGGGCGAGGGTCTGGGTGGTCTGCTCGGCGTCCCAGCTCAGCCCCTTCGCCTCGGACCAGACCCGGCTGCCGTCGGCCCGGTACAGGGCGAACCGCAAAGGCGACTTGTAGACACGGAGGGTGACGCTCCGGGTGGACAGCTCGTAGCGGTCGCCGCGCTCCGTCCAGCGGGTGCGGGGCGGGGCGCCCTGCGGGAGCACGATGGCGTCGCCGGCCGGGTCCTCGAAGGTGCCGTCGGGGGCGAGTTCGATGCGAAAGGTCTCCTCGGAGACGAAGGTGACCCGTGCCTTCGCCGCCCCCGCCGTCAGGCGGTACACGGCCCCGTCGGCCTGGAAGCCGGTGAGGTCGCCGACCGTCGTGCCGGCGGGCTCCGCCGCGTCGTCGGCGCGGGCGGCACCCGGCCCGGTGAGTACGGCGAGGAGCCCCAGCAGCGCTGCAACTACCGCCGATCTGATGCGCGTTGATGATTGCATAGAGCGCTTTTAGCGCAGCACCGAGCATTTGACCATGGACAAAACGGAACCGACCCCGAACTTCATGAAGAAGTCCGGGGCCGGTGAAGTCGGCTGCTACGACGGAGAGTTACGAGAAAGAGCTACAGGGCCACGCCGAGGAGGGCGTCCACGGTACGGGAGACGAGACCGGGCGCCCCCTCGTCCGTACCGCCCTCGGCGGTCTGCCGCTCGGCCCAGCGGTCGACGGCGGCCAGCGCGGCCGGGGCGTCCAGGTCGTCGGCGAGGGCCGCGCGGACCTCCTCGACCAGGGCGTCCGCGGACAGCCCGTCGGGGCGGGAGACGGCGGCGCGCCAGCGGCCGAGCCGGGCCACGGCGTCGGCGAGCACCTGGTCGGTCCACTCCCAGTCGGAGCGGTAGTGGTGGGCGAGCAGGGCCAGCCGGATCGCGGCCGGGTCCACACCCTCGCGGCGGAGCGCGGAGACGAAGACGAGGTTGCCCTTGGACTTGGACATCTTCTCGCCGTCCAGAGCGACCATGCCCGCGTGCACGTACGCCTTGGCGAAGGGGTGCTCACCGGTGAGCACCTGGGCGTGCGAGGCGCCCATCTCGTGGTGCGGGAAGGCGAGGTCGGAGCCGCCGCCCTGGACGTCGAAGCCCATGCCCAGGTGGTCCAGGGCGATGGCCACGCACTCGATGTGCCAGCCGGGGCGTCCGGCGCCGAGGGAGCCGCCGTCCCAGCTGGGCTCGCCCTCGCGGGCGGCCATCCAGAGCATGGGGTCGAGCGGGTTCTTCTTGCCGGGGCGCTCCGGGTCGCCGCCGCGTTCGGCGGAGAGCAGGCGCATGGCCTCGGCGTCGAGGTTCGACACCTCGCCGAAGTGCGGGTCGGTGTCGACGGAGAAGTAGATGTCGCCGTCGAGCTCGTAGGCGGCGCCCGCGTCGCGGAGCCGTTCCACGAGCGGCACGATGCCGGGTATCGCCTCGACGGCTCCGATGTAGTGGCGGGGCGGGAGCATGCGGAGCGCGGTCATGTCCTCGCGGAACAGGGCCGTCTCGCGCTCCGCGAGCTCGGTCCAGTCCTGTCCGTCGCGCACGGCCCGCTCCAGCAGCGGGTCGTCCACGTCCGTCACGTTCTGGACGTAGTGAACCTGCCGCTTGGTGTCGAGCCACACGCGCTGGACGAGGTCGAACGCGTTGTAGGTCGCCGCATGACCCATGTGGGTCGCGTCGTACGGCGTGATGCCGCAGACGTAGATGCGGGCGACGGGACCGGGGTCAAGGGTGATCCGTCCGCCGGTCGCGGTGTCGTGGATCCGAAGGTCGCGGCCCTTGCCGGGCAGGGCGGGGACCTCAGAAGCGGGCCAGGCATGCATGTCACGAGCGTAACCGGATGCGGCTTCCGGATACGAACCGGAGGGGTGATCCTGACCGAAGAGGCACTCTTGCGCCGCCGCGCCCGGCGTGCATCGGGGCGGACCGGCCGTCAGACCGGGGGCCAGGGGATGGCGGGCCACTCACCGCTGGGCTCCCGGTGCAGCCCGGTCGTCCGCAGCCCGGCCACGCGGGCCCGCAGGGCCTCGATCTCGGCCGCCGTGATGAGTTCGGCCAGCCGGGTGACCAGCGGGGCGCCGGGCTCCACGTCGGCGGCCAGCCGGTCCAGCGCCTCGACCGCCTCGGGGGTCAATGGTTCGCCCGCCCAGCCCCAGAGCAGGGTGCGCAGCTTGTCGTCGGCGTTGAAGGTCACCCCGTGGTCGATGCCGTAGAGCCGGCCGCCGGGCGCGGGCAGCAGGTGGCCGCCCTTGCGGTCGCCGTTGTTGATGACGGCGTCCAGGACGGCGAGCCGCCGCAGCCGTGGGTCGTCCGCGTGCACGAGCAGGGCGGTCCTCCCCTCCCCCACCTCGGCGAACGCGACGGCCTTCCAGCCCTCGCCGGGCTCCTCCTCCTCGATCAGCGCGAGCAGCCCCGGCTCGTCCTCGCCCGGCTCCTCGGCCTCGATCCAGAGCTGGCACATGCCCTGGCCGTACGGCCCGTCCCGCAGCACGGTCGGCGGGATCAGGCCCCAGCCCATCGCCTCGGAGACCTCGTAGGCGGCCACCTCGCGCTGGGCGAGGGTGCCGTCGGGGAAGTCCCAGAGCGGCTGCTCTCCGGCCACGGGCTTGTACACGCAGTACGCCTCCTCGCCCTCGTGGGCGACGGAGCAGTACAGCACCGCGTTGGACGCGCCGCGGACCTGCCCGAGGACGGTGAGCGTGCCCTCGGCGAGCAGGACGGCCTGTCCGGCGTCGGTCAGGCGCCCCGGCGGTATCCGTTCTGGCGCGGGCATACGTGTCCTTCCGGGTCGAGCGGCAGGCTGCACAGCGGGCACGGCGGGCGGCCGGCGTTCACCACGTCCAGGGCCCGCTTGGCGAAGGCGCGGGCCTGGGCGCCGGTGAGCCGGACGCGGAGCATCGGCGGGCCGTTCTCCTCGTCCTGGAGCAGCCGCTCCTCGGCCTCGGCCAGGTCCTCGACGGAGTCGGCGTCCAGCTCGACCAGGGCCTGCGCCTCGACGATCATGCGCTGCTCCTCGCCGTCCCAGGCGAGCGCCATGGTGCCGACGCGGAACTCCTCCTCGACGGGGACGTCGAGCGGCGCGGTGTCCGTGACGTCCATCGGGGCGACGGCGGGCACCGGCGAGTTCCCGCCGGTGCGGCGGACCACCTCGTCCAGCAGTTCGTCCACGCGCTCGGCGAGCGCGGCGACCTGGGTCTTCTCCAGGGCCACGCTGGTGACACGTCCGCCTGAGGATGCCTGCAGGAAGAACGTACGGCGTCCAGGCAGCCCGACCGTGCCGGCCACGAAGCGGTCCGGGGGGTCGTAGAGGAACACCTGACGGGACACGTCCTGTCTCCCTTGAGAGTCGACGGGCAGAGATGGGGTGGGCCGGAGCCTCGGAAAGCGTTCTACGGCGCGTCCACCCTACTGCGCGCGGCGATCACGGCGCCCCAGCGCCGCCCCCTACCGCCGCGTCCCCGGCGGCTCCGGCGTCCGGGCCCGGTTCGCGGGGCGCGAGTCCGGCGAGGTCGCCGGTGTCGCCGAGGCGCAGCAGATGGGGCCGGAGCCTCGTGTAGCGGATCGCGGTGACCGAGCAGGGGTCGGCGTGGACGCGCTGGAAGAGGTCGAGGTGCATGCCGAGCGCGTCGGCGACCAGGGACTTGATGATGTCGCCGTGCGAGCACATGACGTACGCGGCGTTCTCGCCGTGTTCCGCCTCGATCCGCGCGTTCCACTCCCGTACGGCGTCGACGGCGCGGGACTGCATCGCGCGCATCGCCTCGCCGCCGGGGAAGGCGGCGGCGGAGGGGTGCTGCTGGACCACGGTCATCAGCGGTTCGTCGTTGAGTTCGGCGAGCTTGCGGCCCGACCAGTCGCCGTAGTCGCACTCGCTGATCCGGTCCTCGACGTGCAGCGGCAGATCGGGGCGGGCGGCCAGCAGGGGTGCCAGCGTCTCCCGGCAGCGTTGCAGGGGGCTGCTGACGGCGGCGGCCAGGGGCAGTGCGGCCAGCCGTGCGGGGAGTGCGGCGGCCTGCGCGGCCCCGCGCTCGTCGAGGGCGACGCCGGGGGTCCGGCCCGCGAGCACCCCGGCCGTGTTGGCGGTCGAGCGTCCGTGGCGTACGAGGATCAGGGTGGGCATGCGGTCCAGCGTACGGGCGCGGCCCGGTTTCCCGGCGGGGCCAAAGGTGCATACCGGGCCGGAAGCAGGGAAGAATGCGCGCCGTGATTGTCGACTGCGCCATCTATCGCGACGGACGCCGGACCGAGGGCCCCGCCGACTTCTCCGACGCGCTCGCCGAGGCGCGGGAGTCCGGCGACGCGTTCCTCTGGATCGGCCTGCACGAGCCGACGGAGAAGGAGTTCGACCTCGTCAGCAACGAGTTCGGGCTGCACCCGCTGGCCGTGGAGGACGCCCTCTCCGCCCACCAGCGGCCGAAGCTGGAGGTGTACGACGACTCGCTGTTCGCGGTGATCAAACCGGTCCTGTACGACCACGACAGCGACGCGGTCACCACGCACGAGCTGATGGTGTTCATGGGCGACTCGTTCGTCGTGACCGTGCGGCACGGCGAGGGCGCGCCGCTCGCGGCCGTACGCCGCCGGCTGGAGGCCGACCCGGAGGTGCTGAAGCACGGGCCGACGGCGGTCCTGTACGCGGTGAGCGACGCCATCGTGGACCACTACATAGACGTGGCGGGCGAGCTCCAGGTCGACCTGGAGGAGCTGGAGACGCAGGTCTTCGCGCCGAGCGGTACGGACGACTCCAAGAACACCGCGGCACGCATCTACACCTTCAAGCGCCAGGTGCTGGAATTCCGCCGGGCGACCGTGCCGCTGGCCGGGCCGATGGCCCGGCTGGCGGGCGCCGGGGTGCCGTTCGTGCAGGAGCACGCGCAGCCGTTCTTCCGGGACGTCCAGGACCACCTGACCCGGGCCAACGAGCAGGTGGAGGGCCTGGACCGGCTGCTGTCCGACATCCTGTCCGCGCATCTGGCGCAGATGGGGGTGCGGCAGAACGACGACATGCGCAAGATCTCCGCCTGGGCGGCGATGGCCGCGGTGCCGACCATGGTCGCGGGGATCTACGGGATGAACTTCGAGCACATGCCGGAGCTGCGTTGGGTCGGCTCCTACCCGCTGGTGCTGCTGCTGATGGCGGGGGCGGTCGTGGGTCTGTACCGCCAGTTCAAGCGGCGCGGCTGGCTCTGATCCGTTGGGGCGCTACGCGTACTCGGGTGCGGGCGTCGCGGGTCCGCCGAGGGCGTCGCGCCGGTCGGGCGGCGTCAGGCTGACCATGCGCCGCCAGCCGCCGAGGCGTTCGTACGCGTACATGGCGTGGATGCCCGCGGCGAGCACGGCGGCCTTCGCGCGGGACCAGCCGAGCACCCGGCCCATGTGGTCCATGACGGCGAGGCTGACGTCCCGGTAGACCCGGATCTCGGCCAGCGCGCACTCGCGCAGGATGCGCTGGATCGTGCGGCCGTGCCCGGCCCGCGCGAAGCGCAGCAGCTCCTCGTGGCAGTACGCGAGGTGGTTGTCCTCGTCGTTGGAGATCATGCGGACCGCGCGGCCGAGCTCGGGGTGGTCCGCGAAGTGCTTGGTCAGCAGCTGCATCTGCTCGGACGCGCGCTGCTCGGTGACCCGGCTGTGGGCCAGGTACGTGATGATGTCGCGCTCGGTCAGCGGCTCGTCGCGGCCCAGCTGCTCGTGGGCGAGTCCGATGCCGTGGCGCTCCAGGAGCATCGTGTAGTCGGTGTCCGGGGGGACGGGGCCGGGGGTCAGGCCGCGCTTCTTGAGCAGGGCGTTGAAGATCCTGCCGTGCTTGTCCTCGTCGGCGCCGTGCCGGGCGATCTTGGGGGCCAGCGGGCGCTGGCTCGCGGGGACGAGGGCCGCGATCCGGCCGTTCTCCCAGCCGCCCTGCGATTCGCCGCTGGCCGCGATGGAGCAGAACAGCCGGAACGAGTCGTCGTTGTCGAGGATCTCCTGGAACAGGTTCTTTGCCGAGAGCATCACTGCCACCTCCGTGCCGGCGTCGCCGAGCGCCAGTCAAGTGCGCCGGGCCGGGGCGGGCAACAGGAGGGGGCGGCGGCTGGGCCGAACGGGTGGCGCCGGCAGACGCCGGACCGGTTCCGGGCGAACCGTTTTTGCGTACGCCCGTAACCCCGCCGGGACGCCCGCGTTGTTCCCCGTGACGGCCGTGGCGGGGAGGACCCCCGAGCCCCCACCACGGCCGCAGAGCCCCTTCCGGTTACCCGAGACCGGCCCGCTCCAGCGCGTCCGTACCGGCCCGGAGCGCGGCGATCCGCTCGTCCAGCGTGAAGCCGGCCGGGGCCAGGGTCAGGGTCGTGACCCCCACCTCCGCGTACGCCTGCATGCGCTCGGCGATCCGGTCCACGGACCCGAGCAGCGTGGTCTGGTCGATCAGCTGGTGCGGGACGGCGGCCGCCGCGCCGCTCTTGTCGCCGGAGAGGTACTTCTCCTGGATCTCGGCGGCCTCCTTCTCGTACCCCATGCGCTGGGCGAGCCGGTTGTAGAAGTTCTGCTTCGCGCTGCCCATGCCGCCGACGTACAGCGCGGTGTAGGGGCGGAACATGTCCGCGAGGCCGGGGATGTCGTCGCCGACGGCGAGCGGCACGGTCGGGCAGACGTCGAAGCCCTCCATCGTCTTCCCGGCCTTCGCCCGGCCGGCCCGCAGATGGCTGACCGCAGTCTCCTCCAGGTGTTCGGCCGACGGGAAGATCAGCAGGGCGCCGTCGGCGATCTCGCCGGTCTGCTCCAGGTTCTTCGGGCCGATCGCGGCGATGTAGAGCGGGATGTGCTCGCGCTGCGGGTGCACGGTCAGCTTGAGCGGCTTGCCCGGACCGTCCGGGAGCGGGAGCGTCCAGTGCTCCCCCTCGTACGACAGGCGCTCACGGGTCATCGCCTTGCGGACGATGTCCACGTACTCCCGGGTGCGGGCCAGCGGCTTGTCGAACTTGACGCCGTACCAGCCCTCGGAGACCTGCGGGCCCGAGACGCCGAGGCCGAGCCGGAAGCGGCCGCCGGACAGGGAGTCGAGCGTGGCCGCGGTCATGGCCGCCATCGCGGGCTGGCGCGCCGGGATCTGGAGGATGGCGGACCCGACGTCGATGGACTCCGTCTGCGCGGCCACCCAGGCCAGCACGGTCGGCGCGTCGGAGCCGTACGCCTCGGCCGCCCAGCAGACGTCGTAGCCGAGCCGGTCGGCCTCCTGCGCCACGGCGAGATTGTCGCCGTCCATCCCCGCGCCCCAGTAGCCGAGATTGATGCCGAGCCGCATAGCCGAACCCCTTACCGATCAGTAACGTCCCTGAGTTCCGGACTCTAGCGCGCGGGAAGTTGATCCGGCAGGGGGCCGACCCACGCCGGTTGTAATCTCAGCGCCCATGGAGCAGAGGCATCTGGGCCGCACCGGCCTTCGTGTGTCCAGGATCGGGCTCGGCACCCTCACCTGGGGCCGGGACACCGACGAGCACGACGCTGCCGAGCAGCTGAAGGTGTTCTGGGAGGCGGGCGGCACACTGGTCGACACGGCCGATGTGTACGGGGGCGGCGAGGCCGAGTATCTGCTCGGGCGGCTCGTGGACGGCCTGGTGCCCCGGCGCGATCTGGTCATCGCGACCAAGGCGGGCAGCGTCGCCGACCCGTACCGCAGGGTCGACGCCTCGCGCGGGCACCTGCTTGCGGCCCTGGACGCCTCGCTGAGCCGGCTCGGCACGGACTACGTGGACCTGTGGCAGCTCCACGCGTTCGACCCGGAGACCCCGCTGGAGGAGACGCTCCAGGCGCTGGACCTGGCGGTGTCCTCCGGGCGCGCCCGCTATGCCGGGGTGTCCGGCTTCTGCGGCTGGCAGCTCGCGAAGGCGGCGACCTGGCAGCTCGCCGCGCCGGGGGCGCGGACCCGGCTCGCCGCGACGCAGATGGAGTACTCGCTGCTCCAGCGCGGCGTGGAGCGCGAGGTGCTGCCCGCCGCGCTGGACCTCGGCGTCGGGCTGCTGCCCTCCTCGCCGCTGGGCCGGGGCGTGCTGACCGGCAAGTACCGCACGGGGACCCCGGCCGGCTCGCGCGGCGCGTCCGAGCTGCTGGCCCCCTTCGTGGAGCCGTATCTGGACGAGGCGGCGGGCCACATCGTGGACGCGGTGGCGACCGCCGCCGACGGGCTGGCCACCACGCCCGCGCAGGTCGCCCTGGCCTGGGTGCGGGACCGGCCCGGCGTCGCGGCCCCGATCGTCGGCGCGCGCAACGCGCAGCAGCTGACGGAGGCGTTGTCAGTGGAGACGCTTAGTCTTCCTGACGAGATCTGCCAGGCGCTGGACGATGTGTCGGCGCCCGTGCACCGCTATCCCGATCAGGACTGGAGCACGCTGTGACCGCGCTACCCCGGGACGAGTCCCCCGGCGCCGACACCACCGAGGACGACACCGCCGCCGTCCCGGGCGATCCGGGCCCCGCCGGTGCCGCCGAGGCGGCCGGCGAGGACGCCGGGACCGGCGCCGAAGGCGCCCCCGCGGTCTCCGAGGCCGAGGCCGAGATCGCCGCTCAGCGGGAGTTGCGGGAGCGGATCGAGAAGCGGAAGGCCGAGAAGGACGGGCCCATCGAGGCCGGGGGGAAGCTGAGCGGCACCGCGGCGGATCTGCTTGCGGCCGTGCGGGCCGTGGAGAGCGGCCAGAAGCCCGCCAGGGCGTTCTACGACTCGCCCGCACCGGCCCCCGCCCGCCGGACCGCCCCGGCGCCGGTGCGGACACGGGCCCCCGAGCCCGCACCCGCACCCCCGGCGGCCTCGCCCGAGAGCGTCGCCGCCGTGGCGGATGTGCTGGCCGCCGGCGGGGCCCCCGCCGCCCTGGGCCGGTCCGCCGCCGCGCTGCTCGGGGACCGGGCCGCCGAGGTCCTGCGCGAGGACCCCTGGCAGCTGCTGGCCCTGCCCGGCGTCGGCCCCGAGCAGGCGGACGGCTTCGCCCGGGCGCTGCTCGGCTCGGCGGCCGGCCCGGACGACGAGCGCCGCACCGCCGCCCTGACCGGCTGGGTCCTGGAACAGGCCGCGCTCCGGGGCCACACCGCGCTGGACGCGGACCGGGTGCGCGAGGCGCTGGCCGGCCGGGGCGTGAGCGACCCCGAGGCTGCCGTGCGGCACGCCGTCGCGGAGGGCGTCGTGCTGGTCTTCCAGGACGGGCCGGAGGAGCAGGGGGATGCCGAGGACGCCCCGGACGCCGAGGAGACGGCCGAGGCCGCAGCCCCGGGCCCCGTGCTCCTCGGCCTCGACCGGTACGCCCTGGCGGAGGAGAGCCTGGCCGACGGACTGGCCCGGCTGGTCAACGGCGGCGACAAGGACGCGGACTGGTCGGAGGCGGCGGCCGCCGCGCCCTCCCCGTCGGCGGCCGAGCTGATCCGCGCGGCCGCCGCCCACGGCCTCGTCGCGCACACCGGCGGCGAGGCGGCCCGGGCCGAGCCGGCCGCCCTGATCGCCGCCGCCCGGGGCCTCGGCCTGCGTGCCCTGGGCGCCGCACACAGCGTGGACGGCCGCCGGCGGCTCGCCGAGGACACCGGCGCCCCGGAAGCGGCCGTCACGCTCGCCGGGCTGCTGTCGGGCGCCGAGGGGCCGGGGCGGGACGAGGAGGGGGCGCTCGCGCTCGACCTGCTCGTCGTGCTGGACGCGCCCCAGCTGGACGTGGAGACCGGCACGATGCTGGTGGAGTCCCTGGCCGACGGGGTCCGGCTGGTCCTCAGCGGCGACCCGGGCGTGCTGGGCTCGGCGGGCGCCGGGCAGGTGTTCGCCGATGTGCTGGCCGCCCGCGCCTGCCCCCGCGTCGCCTCCCGCACCCCGGACCCGGGTCCGGTCGGCGAGCTGGTCTCGGGCATCGGCATCGGCGAGCTGAACCAGGTGGCGGCGCCCGGCAAGGAGGTCGTCATCGTCCCGGTCCGGGACGCGGGCGAGGCGGTCCACCGCACGGTGCAGCTCGTCGCCGACTCGGTGCCGCGCGCCATCGGGGTGCCGTCCGAGGACACCCAGGTCATCACGGTGGGCCATGGCGGCGCGGCGGGCACCCGGGCGCTGAACGAGGCCCTGAAGCAGCGGCTCAACCCGGGCCCCGGCCGCTTCGGCGGGTTCGACCCCGGCGACCGGGTCGCCCATGTCCCGGCGCCGGGGCGGACGGTGCCCGGTGTGGTCGTGTCGGCGGACGCGGAGGGGCTGCACCTGGACTGCGCGGGGACCCCGGTCGTCGTGCCGCAGGAGCGGGTGGCCGATTCCGTGCGCCACGCGTGGGCGCTCAGTGCCCACCAGGCGGCCGGGATGCGGTGGCCGGCGGCCGTCGTGGTGCTGCCGGGGGACGCGGCGCGCGGGCTGAGCCGGCCGTGGGTCTACACCGCGTTCGGCCGCGGCGAGCGCCATCTGTCCGTGGTGCACGGCGTCGACCAGGCCCTGCCGCGCGCGGTGGCCGAGGTGCCCGCCCAGGAGCGCAGCACGCGCCTGCGCGGCCTGCTGGAGGCGTCCCAGGAGGCCCAGGAGCCCGCTGTGGAGCAGTGAGACACAAGGAGGGCCCCCGCGTACGCCTGGCGCGTCCGCGGGGGCCCTCCGGGCCTTCGGTGGGTGCCGGGGCGCCGCTCAGCCGGCGGGGTGTCCCGGCCCCTCCGCGTCGTCATCGAGCTCGTCGTCGTCGTCGAAGACCGCGCTGACGTCGAAGCGGCAGACCACCAGCTGGGGGTCGGCGTCATCGAACGGGGCGGCCAGCCACTCCCCCGGTTCGGGGAGTTCGTCCGCCGCGGCGACCCAGAGCGTGGAGTCGCCCTCCTCCAGGCCGAACTCCGTGTGCCGGGAGGCGATCTCGTCGGCCTCGTACTCTCCGAAGAGCACCCCGAGGGCCGCGTGCACGCTGGTGCCGACGACCGCCGCCCCGGCGTCCTCCCGCTCGTCCGGGTCGGCGTCGGCGAGGCGCTGGGCCTGCGCCAGCAGCCGCTGGGGTTCCACCACCGCGTAGTCGCGGCGGATCAGCACGCTGAGCGCGTGCGGCTCGTCGGGTCCGTTGTAGGGCGGAAGGGCGTCCTGCTCCCCCGGGATCTCGAAGGGGGTGACCTCGTCGTGGCGGTCGTAGAGGAGTTCGTCGTAGGCCTCGGCGGCGGCGGCCAGTGCGTTGAACGCGTCGTAGACAGCGGGATCATCGTCCCCCGACCGGCGTTCGACCGCCGCGAGGTGGTGGTCGATCGCGGCTTTGACCGCATCGGCGGCGGCGCGTACCTCGGCAGCGGTGGGCTGCGCAGCATCAGACATGGGGCAGACGCTATCCGTACCGGGCCCTTGCCCGCACAATGGATTCGATGCCGGAATACGAATTTGTCGATGTGTACGTGCCGCGCGGGGTGTCCCGGAAGGACACGGCCCGCCTGTTGACCGACCATGCCGAGTACGGGCACTGGGAACTGGACCGCCTGACGCTGCGCCGGGACGGCAGCCGCCGCGTGCGGCTGCGCCGCCGGATCATCCGTCAGCTGCGGGCCACGTGGTGAGCCGGAAGGCCCGGCCACAGACCGTCCGACCATGCGAAACGGGCCCCGCGATCCGCGGGGCCCGTTCCTTCTGCGCGTGCTCGCCGGTGCGGCGCTGCCGTCAGGCGGCGGCCTTCGCCCGGCGGTAGAGCACCGTGCCCGCGCCGGCCAGCAGCAGGCCCGCGCTCGCCGGGATGAGCAGGTCGAGCCCGCCCGCTCCGGTGTGGGCCAGTTGCGGCGCCTCCGGCACGGTCTGCGGCTCCGGCGTGTTCGGAGTGGGCTTCTCCGGAGTCGGCGGCGTGACGTGGCGGACCGGGGGCTCGGGAACGTCGACCGGCGGCGTGCTCTCGTTCTCGCACGTGTTGCCGATGGCCGGGTTCAGCAGGCCGACGATGTCGATGCTGTTGCCGCAGACGTTCACGGGAATGTCGATGGGTGCCTGGATCTGGTTGCCCGAGAGCAGACCGGGCGATCCCTGCGTGGTCCCCTGCGCGGTGGCTCCGCCGCCGTTGCCGCCGCGGACCGCCCGGTGCTTGCCGGTGCCCGAGTCCGCGCCCCGCGTGTGGTCGTCGGAGGCCCGGTTGCCGGCGTGGTTGCCGGAGGTGCCCGAGGCGGCGCCGGACCGGCCGGCGGTCGCGCCGTCCGAACCGTTTCCGCAGGCGTTTCCGGCGGCCGGGTTGAGCAGTCCGACAACGCTCACGGAGTTTCCGCAGACGTTCACCGGCACGCTGACCGGGATCTGCACCGAATTCCCTGAAACCACCCCCGGGGAATTCGAAGCGCCGCCGGCCGCTCCCGCGTCGGCGTGCGCGTAGCCGCCGCCGAGGGCGAGAACGCCACCCGCGGCCGCCATGGTGATCAGGCCGTTTCGCGTGACCTGTCGCATAGGTGTTTCCTGCCTTCTACCTTCCGGAGTACCCCCGGACTACCGTGCGGAGGCAAAGGACCCGACGGCCCCGGAGCGCGTGGAGTGCGGTCCGGGGCCGAGCGGGCTCAAACCCTTACGGGTTGACGCGCAACGTCAGTCGTTGACGCAGACGTTGCCGAAGGCCGGGTTCAGCAGCCCGATCACGTTGATCGTGTTGCCGCACACGTTCACGGGAACGTGGACGGGAACCTGGATGACGTTGCCCGAGACGACGCCGGGGCTGCCGATGGCGGCACCCTGGGCACCCGAGTCGGCGACGGCCATGCCGGCGCCGGCGAGCACCAGGCCACCGGTGGCAGCCGCGGCGGCGACGATCTTCTTGATCATGATTCCTCCTAGTTGGCAAACACGGTCCCAGCCGCGGACCGCACCCCCTGTAACGAGGAGGAAGTAACGGGGCTACGAGGCAAACGCCCCATTCACTCGTTCCGGTTAGTGGCGTACACCCTGGCGATTTACGCCCTCCCGGGTCAGCTGTGGTCGATGAAGCGGTCCAGAACGCGGGCGCCGAACTTCAGCCCCTCGACCGGAACGCGCTCGTCCACGCCGTGGAACATGCCCGCGAAGTCGAGCTCCGGCGGGAGCTTCAGCGGGGCGAAGCCGAAGCAGCGGATGCCCAGGTCGTCGAAGGACTTGGCGTCCGTGCCGCCGGACAGCATGTACGGGACGGCGCGGGCGATCGGGTCCTCGGCCTTGAGGGCCGTCTGCATGGCGTCCACGAGGGCCCCGTCGAAGTCGGTCTCCAGCGCCTTGTCGCCGTGCACGTCCTCGCGCCGGACGCGCGGGCCGAGGATGCGGTCGAGGTCGGCCAGGAACTCCTCCTCGTAACCCGGCAGGAAGCGGCCGTCGACGTGGGCGGTGGCCTGTCCGGGGATCACGTTGACCTTGTAGCCCGCGCCGAGCATGGTCGGGGCGGCGGAGTTGCGCAGGGTGGCGCCGACCATCTTGGCGATGCCGCCCAGCTTGGCGAGGGTGGCCTCCATGTCCTCCGGGTCCAGCGGGGTGCCGAGCGCGTCCGACAGCTCGTCCAGGAAGGACCGCACGGTCTTGGTCACCCGCACCGGCCAGGTGTGCCGGCCCAGCCGGCCGACCGCCTCGCACAGCTCGGTGATCGCGTTGTCGTCGTTGGTCATGGAGCCGTGGCCCGCCGTGCCGTCGACGGTCAGGCGCATCCAGTGCATGCCCTTCTGGGCCGTCTCCACGAGATAGAGCCGCAGGTTCTCGTTGACGGTGAACGAGAAGCCGCCGACCTCGCCGATCGCCTCGCTGACGCCGTCGAACAGGTCGGGGTGCTTGTCCACGAGGTAGCGGGCGCCGTACGTACCCCCGGCCTCCTCGTCCGCGAGGAAGGCGAGCACGATGTCGCGCGGGGGCTTGCGGCCGCTGCGCATGCGCTCGCGCACCACCGCCAGCGTCATCGCGTCCATGTCCTTCATGTCGACCGCGCCCCGCCCCCACACACAGCCGTCCGCGATCTCGCCGGAGAACGGGTGGTGCGTCCAGTCGTGCGCGTTGGCCGGGACGACGTCGGTGTGGCCGTGGATCAGCAGGGCCGGGCGGGACGGGTCCTCGCCCTCGATGCGCGCCACGGTGGAGGCGCGGCCCTTGTGGGACTCGAAGATCTTCGGTTCGAGCCCGACCTCGGCCAGCTTCTCGGCCACGTACTCGGCGGCCGCCCGCTCGCCGGGCCCGGAGTGGTCGCCGTAGTTGCTGGTGTCGATCCGGATCAGGTCACGACAGAGGTCCACCACCTCGTTCTCGGCGGTCTCGCCCGAGCCGCTCCGGGCCGCATTGCTCTCGCTCACGCTGGGTTCCTTCCCTGTCGCCGTGGTGCTCCCTCCCATCCTCCCGCGCCGGGCCCGCGCACCCAAGGCCCCCAGGGCACCGGGCGTGATCGAGCACCCTCCAATGTTTGCTATGGTTTTCCACGTCGGAACGGGCGAGGCCCGCGAGACAGACACCTTGTCCGGGTGGCGGAATGGCAGACGCGCTAGCTTGAGGTGCTAGTGCCCTTTATCGGGCGTGGGGGTTCAAGTCCCCCCTCGGACACCAGCCACAGGCCCACGGTTCCTCAGGAATCGTGGGCCTGTGTCGTTGTGGGGGCCGCTTCCGGGCGGCCGGCCAGGTCGTACCAGAACGCGGCCTCCTCGTGGGCGCCCTCCGCATCCGCCACGTCGCCCAGCAGTGCGAGCAGCGCGGGCGGGAGCGGGTGCGGGGCGGCCGGGGCGGGGCGTGTGGGGGCGGGCAGGGTGAGCGTCGGGGTGTCGTCCATGGTCGTCTCCTCGTCCGGGGGTCCGGCGTCGGGGTCGTCGTCGTCCACCAGGGGCCGGTAGATCTCCAGGGCGCGCTCCCGTCGTCCCGCGCTGAGCAGCAGTTCCGCGTACGTCTGGCGGGCCCCGGTCTCCGTGTCGCCGTCGCCCCCGGCGCACTCGATGGCCGCTTCGAGCCAGGGATACGCCTCCTCCGGGCGGTTGTCCGCCGCCAGGACGCGGCCGAGCAGCAGCAGGGCCTGGGGGCGGTGCTCGGTGTCGTCGGAGCGGGCCAGCGGCAGCAGGACCTCCTCGGCCTCGGGGAGCAGGCCCAGGCGGAAAAGGGTGCTGCCGAGGTAGCGGCGGGCCAGCGGTTCGGTCTCCGGGTCGCCCGCCGCCAGGGCGTCCGTGAGGAGTTCGCGGGCCCGGTCCAGGTCGTTGACCGAGCGCCGGACGACGCCGAGCAGGGCGCCGATGCGGGGCGCGGTGTCCGGGCCGGCCAGCTCCAGGGCCGCTTCGAGCAGTTCGCCGGCCGTCTGGACCTCGCCGGTCTCCAGCAGGTATTCGCCCGCGCCGAGGTAGCCCGCGACGATGGCCTCCGCGTCGCCGGAGTCCTCCACCCTGACCAGGAGCGCCTGCGCGGCGTCCGGGTCGCGGTGCAGCAGCCGGACCGCGAGCCAGGCCCGGGCGACCTCGGTGACCTGGGAGGGTTCGCCGTCGACCACCGTGCGCACCAAGGCTTCGGCGGCCTCGTCCTCCCCGTCGGCGGCCAGGCACTTGGCGAGGTGGAAGCGGGCGAACTGGGAGGCGGCACCCACGTCGGCGTCGGCGGCGGCGCGCAGCTGCTCGCGGCCCTCCTCCGGGCGGTCGTTGCCGAGGTGGACGACACCGAGGACGCCGCGCGCCCATGCCTCGGCGCCCGGGTCGTCCGATGCGGCGACCACCAGGAGGAGGCGTTCGGCCTCCTCGAAGGCGCCGTGGTCGGCGAGCATGACGGCCAGGTCCATGCGGGCGATGAGCGACCACTGGGCGTGGCCGGAGTCGATGGCGACGCGGTAGAAGTGCTCGGCGTCCTCGAAGCGGCCCTCGCGCACGAAGAGGTCGCCGAGGAGGTCGGCCGCGCGGGGCCCCTGGTGGGGGTGGCCGGACGCGATGACCGAGGTGAGGAGGTCCGCGGCCGCCTCCGCGCTGTCGCCGTCGCCCCGGGCGGCCTGGAGCAGCGCGAGTTCGATCCGGACGACCTGGGCCCAGTCCCGGTGTCCGGAGGCGACCGCGAGGCCGTACGCCTGTTCGGCGTCCTCGATGCGGCCCTCCCGGACGAGGAGGTCGCCGAGGGCTGCGGCGGCGAGCGGGGAGAGACCGGGGTGGCGGGCCTCGATGACGGTGTCGAGCAGCCCGGCGGGCCGGTCCAGGCCCTCACCGCTCCCGGCGAGCATCAGGGCCAGCTCCACCCGGGCCATGCCGCCCCACTCCGGGTGGCCGGTGGCGATGGCCCGCTCGAAGAACTCCTCGGCGGAGATCAGGTCGCCGTCGTTCGCGTACCACTCGGCGAGGCCGCAGAGCGCGCGGGGGCCCTGGGCCGGGTGGCCGGACGCGGCGGCCTCGCGGAGCAGGTCCATGCCCTGCTCGATGAGCCCGCGCGGGCGCAGGGACACGGCGAGCAGGATCTTGGCGTACGGGATGAGGAGCGGGTTGCCCGATTCGATCAGGGCCCGCAGGACCTCCCCCGCCTCCTCGTTGCGTCCCCGGACGATCAACAGCTCGCCGAGGCCCACCTGCGCCCGGGGCACGGCGTGGACGCGTCCGCCGGCCAGCGCGGAGCGCAGCAGTTCCTCGGCGCGGTCGACGTCGCCCTGGCTGACCAGCAGGGAGCCGAGGCTGGCCTGGGCGACCGAGGCGACCTGGCCCGCCATGGACTCGCCGACCGCGCGGGAGAGCGACCAGGGCTGTTCGACGGGTTCGGTGCGCCCGGCCGGGGCTCCGCCGGCCCGCAGGGTGCCCTTGCCCTGGCCGCTGCCGGGGCGCTGTCCCGTACGCGCTCCGGCGGCGTCGCCGTCGGAGCCGCTGAGGACGCTCACCAGGCGGGCCTGGGCGAGCGGGGCGGCCTCGGTGTCGCCGGCCGCGACGATCGCCTCCAGCATGCGTTCGGCGCGGTCCTCCTCGCCGTCCGCGAAGAGCAGGGTGGCCAGGCCGACCTGGGCGACCTGGGAGAGCTGCGGGTCGCGGGCGGCGACGGCGCTCTCCAGGAGCCGGCGTGAGCGGTCGCGGTCCCCGTACATCATGAGCAGTTCGGCCAGGACGGTCTGGGCGAGCGGGACGACGCTGTCCACGCCGGATTCCGCGGCGCGCTCCAGGAGCCGGGCGGCCGCGTCGAAGTCGGCGAGGTAGAGGTGCATCTCGCCGAGCATGAGTGCGGCCCAGGCGGCGCTGTCGCGGTCGTCGGTGCCGTCCGCGATGCCTTGCAGGAGCCGTTCTGCGATGGCGGCCTCGCCCCGGACGAGGGCGGTGTAGGCGCTGGGGAGGAGTGCGGCGGCGGGGCGGCGGTCGGCGAGGTACTTCCAGGCGAACCACGGGACCGGGGCGGACGGGTCGTCGTCGCGGCTGTCGAGGTATTCCGACAGGTACGGCGTGCCGGTGTAGCCGCCGGGACCGGGGGCGCGGTGGACGAGTGCGATCGTGCCCGCGACCGGCTCGCGGGCCCAGGCCAGGGCGGTGCGGAACGTGGAGTCGTCGGCGTCGAGCGCGGGGTGGTGCTCGGCGAGGTAGCCGGCGAAGAGCTCGCGCAGGACGGCGTCCGGGACCGGGTCGGTGACGCCCATGCGCATCCAGTCGGCGGCGGCCCTGGCCAGGGCCCAGCCGGCCGGGCAGCTCTCGGCGCCGTCGGTGAAGCGCCGTTCCAGGCTGGGGGCGGCGACCATGAGTTCACCGATGCCCCGGGCCGCGAAGTCCTCGCCCGGGTACATCTCGCGGGCCGCCTCGGCGTCCTGGGGGCCCAGCAGGGTGGGCAGTTCGACGGTGCTCGCCTTGTCGATGACGGTGCGGGCGATGCGGCCGACGTCGTTCTCCATGGCGGTCAGCGCGGCCCGCTGCTTGGCGGGGATGGTCGCCACGATCGTCACGGCGGGCCGCCTGCGGGCCAGCCGGTCCAGGATCTGGAGGTCGAGGCCGCCGGGGTGGAGGTAGCGGTGCAGGTCGTCGAGCCAGAGCACCACGCGGTCGGAGCCGGTGGGCAGGCTGAGGCGGCTGAGGTCGTCCAGCGTCCGGCGGGCCGAGTCGCCCGGGCGCGGCACGACGAGCCGGGCGTCCGGCATGGCCCGGGCCAGCGCCTCGTACAGGGTGCGGGACTTGCCCGCCTTGGAGCGCCCGGCGAGCAGCACGAACCGGCGGGTGGTCAGGAGTTCGGCGAGCCGGCCGTCCTGGGGGCTGCGGCGGACGTAGGGGGCGCGGGCGGAGCCGCCCCGGTCCGGGTCGCTGTATTTGGAGCGGCAGACGCCGATGTCGTACGGGTCCACCTCGTCCACCCTCGGGATGCGGCCGTCCTCGGTGAGCGGGGTCCAGAGCAGGGCCTCGAGACGGTCGCGCACCTCGGTCGTCGTCATGTCGCGGACGAGGGGGCCGAGTCCGGGCCAGTAGCGGGCCAGGGCCTCCGCCTTGATGGCGTAGGCGGTGCGCCGGTCGACGGAGGTGACCGAGTCGCGGGCGACGAGCATGCCGACGACGCCCTGGCGGTCGACGTCCCAGACGGGGCCGCCCGAGAACCCCTTCTCCAGGCCCCAGCCGGTGTGCGGGCCCGCCTCCACCTGGATCCACTCGCTCCCGGCGTGGCCGATGATCTCGCCGCGGACCGGGACGCCCCGGCGCTTGTGCTCCTCGGGGTAGCCGTAGGCGCGGAAGCGGTGGTCCCAGGTGCCGGGGTCGGTGGTGCGCAGGGGGGCCGGCAGGGCCTCGGGGGGTGCGGGCGCGGCGAGTTCGAGGACGGCGACGTCGCCCGTGCCGTCGCCGGTGTCCGGGTGCCAGCCGCCGGGGACGACCGTCGCGGGGAGGGGGTCGTGCGGGGCGGCGTGCTGGAAGCTCACGTGGACGGGCCGGGCGGGCGGCTCCGGGGCGCGTCCCGGGCCCACGACGTGGGCGCAGGTCACGATGTGGCGCGGGGTGACGAGGAATCCGGCGCCCACCGGGTCGCCGTGCTCGGTCCTGCGCACGCTGACCAGCCAGGGCGGGCGTTCCCAGTCCGGCGCCATCTGAGGTCAGTCCGCCCGGGGGCGGTTCCAGGAGACCTTGACCGCGAAGTGGCCCTCGATCGCGGTCTTGGCGATCACCACGCCGGACTCGGCGTTGAACTTCATGCCGAACTCGATCTCGTACGCGTCGGGGCCGAGCGCCTGGACGGACTCCATCACGGAGCGGAGCGCGGGGCGGGTCTGGGCGAGCGCGTCCTCCAGCCGCCGGCCGGCGCGCACGACCTCGCCGGAGTCGCGCGAGATGCGTTCGAGTCCGGGGGCGTCGTCGGGCACCTCGACCTGGAGCGAGGCGCCGTCCGGCCCTTCGAAGGACACGACTTCCGGCATGACGTCCCCCTGCTTTCGGGTGGGTTGTGGGCCGATCGTATCGGCCGGGGCGGACCCCGCGCGGGGGTTTCGGGTGATGTGATGATGGTGCGGATGTGCTGCCGGGGGACGGAGAGGGTCGTGTACGAGGCCGCGGAGGAGATCACCGCCGCGCTGTCGGGTGCCGGGGCGGACGCCCCGGAGGCCGAGGTGGCGCTGCGCGTCCTCGGCCTGGCGTTCCGGTGGGCGGGGGCCGCGTTGGGCCGGGTCGACGGCGGTGAGAGCGGTGCGCCGGCCCTCTCGGCGCTGTTCGCGCTGGAGGACGCGCTCGTGGAGTCCGGGGCGCTGGCCTACGCGCTTCCGGGGCTGCTGGAGGCGGCGATGCCGGGCGAGGCGTTCGGCGGGGGTACGGAGGAGCTGATGGCCCGGCTCGCCGCCGTACGCGAACGGGTCCGGGAGGAGCGCGAGCGGACGGACCTCGCGCACGCGGCACTGGAGAAGCTGTCGGCCGCCGAGGAGGCGCTGCGGGACCGGCTCGCCGAGCACGAGGCGCTGCGCCGCCAGGTGGACGAGCTGCGGAGGCTGGAGCGTCTGGTGCTCGCCCTGGACGCGCTCCAGGAGCAGCAGGAGGTCATCGCGGAGCGGCTGGCCGCGTTGCGCGGGCGGGACGCGGGGGTGGAGGGGACGCTGCGCACCAGCAGCGACGCGCTGGTGGGGCTCTCGGAGGACCGGCTGGCGACGCTGGCCCCGCGCACCCGGGAGGTCCTGGAGCGGGCCGAGGCGGCGCAGCGCGCGCTGGCCGAGGAGGAGCGGGTGCACGGCGACGCGGCGGCGGACCTGGCGGAGCGTCAGGCCCGCCTCGAGCGCATCCGCGAGGCGCAGGGCGACCGGGTCGCCTCGCTGCGGCGGTACGCCGCGGTGGACCGGGACCTGGCGGGTGCGCTGGGGGCGCCCGGCGGCGCGCCGGAGGGCGCGGTGGCGCCGGAGCACCGGGTGACGCTGGCCGAGGTGGCGGCGGCGACGGAGGAGATGGAGCGACGGCTGGGCGCGGCGGACGAGGCGCTGGGCCGCGTGCTGGCGGAGCGGGACGCCCGGGACCGGGACGGGAAGTCGGTGGTGCACCGGACGCCGTGAGGGAGCGCCGCGCTCCTCACAGCGGCGGAGCCGGTACGTCACCCGGCAGGAACTGGGTGAAGGTCCCGGGCTCGGTTCCCTCGCCCGCCCGGGCGAAGCGGGCGGCCAGGCGGGATTCCATGAGTTCCAGGAGCTTGCGGACCGTACGGGCGTTGCCGAAGCCCGCCGGGTCGGCGCGGCGGGTCGCGGCCAGCCACTCCCCCGCGTGGCGGGGCACCTCGGGGTGCAGGGTGTAGCCCTGGGCCGCGGCCATCCGGCGCAGGATCTCCAGGAGGTCGTCCGGGCCGTAGTGCGGGAAGGGGACGCGCTCGGTGAAGCGGGACGGCAGGCCGGAGTTGGCGTTGAGGAAGGCGTCCATCTCGCGGGGGTAGCCGGCGACGATCACGGAGAGGCGGCCGCGCCACTGCTCCATCTCCAGGACCAGGGTGTCGATCGCCTCCTGCCCGTAGCCGCCGCGCACGTCGTGGGCCAGGCTGTACGCCTCGTCGATGAACAGCACCCCGTCCAGGGCGTCCTGCACGGCCTGGCGGACCAGCCGGGCGGTCTCGCCGAGGTAGGCGCCGACGAGGGTGGCCCGGCTCGCCTGCACGACGTGGCCCTTGCGCAGCAGGCCGAGGTCGCGGAAGAGGGTGCCGACGAGCCGGGCGACGGAGGTCTTCCCGGTGCCGGGCGGCCCGGTGAACACCAGGTGCGGGGGTGTCAGCTCGCCGGTGCCGTGGGCCTGGCGCAGCCGCTGCCGGTTGGCGAGGCCGGTCAGCACCTCGCGGACCGGGCCCAGTCCCACGTACGAGTCCAGTTCGGCGAGGAGCCGCGCCGGGTCGGGCGCGGGGCGTTGCAGGTAGTCCCGGTAGCGCTCGGGCAGGTCGTCGGGGAGGACGGGTTCGTCCACCCGGCTGCGGACCCGGTGGGACCAGCGGGTGAAGACGGCGTCGGCGAGGGTGCGCATCTCGCGGGCGTTACCGAAGGACTCGTCGCGGGTGCGGTGCATCTCGGTGACGATCCGCAGGAGCTGGGACTCCGTCTCGGGGGCCGGCCGCGCACCGCGCTCGCGGAGCCGGCCGAGGGCGATGGCGTGCAGGGCGGGCGGCGGGTAGTCGGGGAAGCGCAGGATGTTGTCCTCGGCGACCCGGCTCCGCAGGCCGGGGTTGGCGTCCAGGAACTCGGTCATCTTGTCCGGGTATCCGGCGACGATCAGGACCAGCCGGCCCCGGTCGTTCTCCATGCGGGTCAGGAGGGTCTGGATGGCCTCGTTGCCGAATCCCTCGCGCTGGTCGCTCAGCCCGTACGCCTCGTCGATGAACAGCACCCCGTCCAGGGCGCGGTCGACGGTGGCGTCGGTGAGCCCGGCCGTCTGGCCGATGTATCCGGAGACCAGGTCGCTCATCTTCGCCTCGACGAGATGGCCCCGCTCCAGGAGCCCGAGGTCGCGGTAGATCTCGCCGACGAGCCGGGCCACCGTGGTCTTGCCGGTGCCCGGGTTGCCGGTGAACGCGAGGTGCAGGGAGGGCGGTTCGAAGACGCCGGCCCGGCCGCCCGCGCGCAGCGCCTCCGCCGTCTCGACCTCGGCCCGCAGCTGCTCGAAGCGGTCCCGCACCACGTCGAGCCCCGGCATGGCCGCCAGTCGGTCCCAGGGGCTGCGGGGGTCGGCCGCGGTGGCCCCGGGGAAGGCGTCGCGCACGGCCGCCGGGCCGAGGACGGCGCCCGGGGTGCCGGCCAGCTGTTCCAGCCACGCCTGCCAGGCGCGTGCGGTGCGGGGGTGGCTGCCCATCGCCTTGACGACGGTGTCCAGTTCCCGCCAGTCCCCGACGCGCAGTCCGGTACGCAGCCGTACGGCGTGGATGAGGCGTTCGACCTCGGCGGCGGGCGGGTGCCCGATCCTGGCGGTGCCGGGGCGGCCCGGGGCGGCGGCCTGCTGCCGGGTCAGGGCCTCCAGGACCGGGTAGGCGTGGCAGGACTCCACGAACCGGGCCACCTCGTCCAGGCCGGACCGGCGGAAGACCATCAGCCACAGGTTGCCGTTGCCGTGGTCGTCGGTCCAGGCGTCCATGGCGCCGGCGAGTTCGCGCTGGGCGCGGTAGTGGAGCAGGGTGCCCTCGGCGTGCGCGAAGACGACGGCCGTGCGGTGCCGGCGCTGCGTCAGGTAGCGCTTCAGGGTCATCACGGCGAACGGGTCGCTGACCCCGGGCGCGGGGCCGGGCGCGGGCAGCGGCGTGCTGTCCTCCCGGGGTGCGGGGGCGGGCACCCGGCCGGTGACCCGGAGGTTGCCCATCGGCCCGCGCATGCCCGGCGTACGCATGACGGGGAGCCCCGGGCCGCCGCCGGTGCGGGAGCCGGGCGGGCGGCCGCCCGGGCGGGACAGGTCGCGCGACGCGGTGTCCCGGAAGTAGACGGGGTGGTCGCTGGAGCTGAAGACGATGCGTTCGTAGCCCTCGGCGCGCAGCAGCCGCCACAGCGCTTCCTCCAGCCGGCAGACCTGGTAGGCGGTGTCCACGAAGACGTCACCGGCGCCGGGCCCGTAGAGGATGGTGAACGGTTCGCCGCCGCGCAGGGCGGCCGGGTCGAGGCGTTCCACGACCGGCGCCGCGGCGGGGCGGGGCGGTTTGCTCCACCGGGTCATCCGCCGCTCCCCGTCCCCCTCCGCCGGGTCCGTTCCCCGCGCTCCCGGTGGCCCTCGATGTCCAGGAAGCTGCGGTCGGGGGTGCCGGGTTCGGCCTCGGGGGCGGCCGGGACGGCCCGGCCGTCCGCGGCGAGGGCCTGGCGGACGGCCTCGGCGCGGTCGCGGAGCTGGTCCTCGGACGTGGTGTCGTAGTCGTAGGAGAGGACCCGGACGACCTGTTCGCCGGAGTCGGGGGCGGCCTGGGAGATGTCGAGGACGATCTCGTTGCCGTTCTCGTGGCGCAGCTTGGCGTAGTACGAGCCCCGGGGGTCGGCGTTCTCGTACTCGCCGTCCACGAAGTCGTAGTAGGCGAGACGGCTCAGGCTGTGGGCCACGGTGTCGGCCAGGTTCACCCGGAGCTGGGAGGCGAGGTGGCGCATGGTCGCGCGGCCCACGGCGTCGCCCAGTTCCTCTTCCAGGCGGGGTGCCTCGCGGTCGCGCAGGCCGAGGAGTTCGTCGGTGCCCGTGGCGTCGTCGCGGGCACGGGCCAGGGTCTCGGCGGCCTCGGTGCGCAGCCGGTCCCAGTCGCCCTCCGACCAAAAGGCGACGTCGACGGTGTAGTCGGGCAAAACGGCGCCGTCGGGCCCGGTGACGGGCTGTTCGCGGCTGCCCTCGATCGCGCCGGCCACGGTGACCAGGGCGTCGATGGCCGCCAGCTGGGCGGTGCAGCGCTCCAGTTCGCGCTGTTCGGTGTCGGCGCGCAGCTCGCTCAGGGAGTGGCAGGTCTCCTGGACGAGGGCCAGGGCGGCGTCGAACCTGCCCTCGGCGGCGTTCTGTTCGGCGGTGGCGAGGCGGCCGGTGAGACGGTCCAGCTCGCCCGGTGCGTAGCGCTCGTGGAGCCCGGCCTCGGTGAGGTCGGCGGCCAGGGCGCGGGCGTCGGCGAGCCAGCTGCGCACCGTACGGTCCGCGCGGGTGCGGTCCTCGGTGAGTTCGCCGATCTCCCGGGCCAGCCGGGCGGTCTCGGCGCGGCGTTCGGCGCGTTCCTCGGCGATGGCCCGGCGGGTCGTCTCCTGCTGTTCGGCGAGGCGCTGCCGGGTCTCCTCGCGGATCTGCCCGGCGGACGCGGCGAGCGCCCCGCGCACCTCGGCGGCCTGGTCGCGGAGCCGGCGCGCGGTGTCGGCCTCCAGGCGACGGGTCTGCTCGCTGAGGCCCTGGACGACTGCTTCGTGGCGCCGCTGGCGTTCCTCGACGCGGGAGAAGACCCGGTCCAGGTCCTCGCCGGTCTTCCGGCGGACCTCCTCGATGAGGCCGGGGATGTTGCGCTGGACGTCCTTGAGCTGCTGGGCCTTGCGCTGGATGCGGTACCACTCGGACTCGTCGACCTGGATGCGCTTCCTACCGCTCATGGTGTTCCTGTCCTCTCACGGGGGTCGTGGTGCGGGTGCGGACCGCGTCGACCGCGAGGTCGAAGGCGTCCAGCAGACCGGGCGGCGGTACGCCGATCAGCAGGGCCTCCGGGCCGTTGACGGCGATCTCGGCGGACCGGGTGCGGTGCTCGAAGTCGTAACCCGTGTCCGCGAGGCGTCCGGTGAGGTGGTGGACGCGCTGGTTGGTGCTGCCGCGCAGGCCGCGTCCGTCGTCGAGGGCGGCCACGTACACGCCGTCGACCAGGACGTCCACCTCGGCCAGGAGCGCGGCGACGCCGGGTCCCGGCGGCCGGGCCCGGAGCCGTTCGAGCCGGTGTCCGGTGAAGCAGATCAGCGTCACGTCGCGGATCTCCCGGGCGAGCCGGGCCACTTGGGCGAGGCCGGCCGCCTGGGCCATCGGCTCGCCGCCGGAGAAGGTCAGTCCGGTCACCCGGGCGTCGGCGAGCAGTTCCCGGGCCAGCTCCGCCGGTGCGGCCTGCCGGGCGGGGCGGAAGGGAATCCAGTCGGGGGCCATGCAGCCGGCGCAGCTGAACGGGCAGCCCTGGACCCAGAGCGCGGACCGCACGCCGGGGCCGAGCGCTTCGGTGCCGACGCGGGTGGCGGCCACGTTGAGGCGGGGGCCGGTCATCCGGGCCGGCCGGGGGCGGGGGCGTGACCGGGCGCGTCCAGGTAGGTGAAGGAGACCCCGCTGACGACGACTTCGGCGCCGGGTGCGCAGACCGCTCCGCTCTCGCGGGCGGCGGTGCCGTCCGGTGAGAACCGGATGCGCAGATCGGTGCGGGGGCCCTCGCGGGTGGACCTGCGCCTGCCGTGCACGGTGCCCCGGCCGCCGGCCGATGCGGGGCGCAGGGTCATGCGGCGGCCGCGCAGCTCGATGCGTTCGGGCAGCGGGCCGCCGAAGGGGGTGGCGAGCAGGAGCACGCCACGCAGCGGCGGCCGGTTGGTCCGCAGCCAGATGAGCCATCCGGCGAGGACGAGGAGGACGAGTCCGGCGGCGAGGGCGGGCAGGAGGGCGGCGGAGCCCACGTCCGCCCGCAGCGGCAGGTCCGTGCGCTGGAGGCGTATCGCCGCCGGGGTCTTCAGCCGGATGTCGGGGGCGAGGGGCCGCTGCCAGGTGGAGGTGACCCTGCCCGCCAGGTGGAAGGCGGCGCTGGCGGTCTCGGTGTGGCGGTAGGGCAGGACGCCGCCGGAGAGCCGGCCGCGCAGCCGGAGGGTGTACGTCTTCGACTCGCCGGGTTCCAGGGTGAGCCGGTCGGGCAGTCCGGTGACGGTCAGGTCAGGGCCGGTGACGGAGGCGCGCAGCCCGGTGACGGTCAGGGGGACGTGGGTGGTGGCGGAGCGCAGGGTGAGCTTCCTGGTGGCGGAGCCGTCGCCGAGGTCGAGCGCGTCGCCGTCCTGCCAGGCGGCGGTGACGCCCTTGCCGGTGTCGGGGGCGAGGAGGCGCGCGGCCTTGCGGGCCCGGGTGCGGTCGCCGGCCCGGGCGAGGTAGGCGCCGAGGTCCTGGATGCCGTCCGGGCGCAGCACGGTGGTGTCGGGGACGACGTTCGCGAGGAGCCCGGCGCCGGTCGCGCCGCCGCCGAGGGGGATGGCGTATCCGGCGAGTTCGGTGCGTCCGGCGACTCCCTTCGCCCGCTTCGCGAGCGCGTCCCAGGCGGGGCCCGACGCCTTGGGGTAGCGGGAGCGGGCGGCGGGGCGGTGTTCGCCGTCGGTGAGCAGGACGACCGAGGCGACCGGGGACGCGTCGTCGCGGGCCACCTCCTTCAGGGCGGCGTCCAGTGCGGCGCCGATGTCGGTGTCGCCGTCCTTGGTGGGCGCGCCCGGGAGCGAGCCGATGATCTTCGAGGTGTCACCGGCCGGGCCCACGTACCGCGCCTCGGTGCGGGAGTCGAACGTGAAGAGCGCGACGTGGTCCTCGGGGGTGAGCCCGTCCAGGAAGGGGCGCAGCGTCGCGCGGACGGTGTCGTACCGGCCCTCCTTGGTCATGGAGCCGGAGGTGTCCACGAGGATCGCGTAGTCGGCCGGTTCCCGGTCCAGATCGAGCGCCCGGTATATCTCGGCGCGGGTGGGGTCCGAGGCGGCGGGCGCGGCCTGGGCGGGGGCGGCCGGGAGCGCGGCGAGGAGCACGGCGGCGAGCAGCACGGCGCAGCGCCGGAGCGAGCGTCCGGGGGCGGTGTGGTTCACGGGCCCACTTCCTTGGTGTCGGTGCCGATGTCGGCCGGCAGGGTGCCCAGCGGGAACGCTCCGGGCGGTCCGGCGCCGAGCGGGTGCAGGACCAGGGCGGCGGTCCCGTCGGCGGCGAGCCGGACGCCCACGTGGAAGCGGTCCGTTTCGCCGCCGCCGGGCAGGGTGAGGGGGCCGAGCGGTGCCCCGGCGCCGCTCGCGGGGTCGATGGCCCGCACCCGCACCGGGCGGCCCGGCGCGGTGCGGACGCCGACGCGCCGCCCGTCGCTCTCGGCGTAGACGGGCGGTCCGCCGGGTTCCAGCGTCCCGGCGGCGCTGATCAGCAGCTCCCGGTCCGTGGGGCGTCCCGCCTCGGTGCGGTGGGCACCGATCCACAGCTCGTACGGGTAGCGGTCGGCCGGGTCGACGCGGCCCGCGGCGACGAGCGCGGCGCCGAGGACCGCCGCGTGGGCCGGGTCGGTGTCGTCGGGGAGCGCGGTGAGCGTCAGGCCGGCGGCGTCCAGGTGCGTCCGGAGGGGGCCGAAGCGGGCGACGCCGCCGGTCAGGGCGAGCGGGGCGGTCCGGCCGGGGCCGCCCGGCGCCCCGGCCAGTGCCCGGTCCAGGCCGTCGGTGAGCAGCGGCAGCGCGGCGCGGACCGTGTGGGCGGTGACGGGGCGGCCCGCGACGTGGTGGACGGCGGTGGTCTCGAAGCGGGCGGGATCGCGGTCGGCCCGGTCCAGGACGAGTGCGAGGCGGCGCCCGGCGCCCGGCTCGGCCCGGACGGCGGCCAGGGCGCGGCGGGTGTCGTCGTCGGGGGTGAGCCCGGACCGGGTGAGGAGGGCCGCGTCGAAGGCCGCGCCGTAGCCGTCGTCGGGGGCGTGCCGGGAGGCGGCGGCGACGGCCACCGCGCCGGGGGTCACGGTGCACACCGACACCTCGGCGGCCGCCGCGCCGAGGTCGCACACCGCGTACCTGCCGGGGGCGAGGGGGCCGGTGTGCCGGAGCAGGGCGAGCACCGCGTGCGGGGCGGCCAGGGTACGCACGTCGGGCGCCGGTCCGCGGGCGGGCGGGGTGGTGAGGGCGTCGGCGGCGCGGCGCGCGTGACCGGCCCGGTCGTGCTGCGGGACGACGACGAGCAGCCGGGCCGGGGCGTCGTGGTGCCGGAGGTAGGCGTCGTACGCGGTGCGCAGGGCGGCGGCCCGGTCGCCGCGCGCCGCTTCGGGCACGGGCAGCCCCTCGCCGGGCACCGCGCCCGGCAGGTCGACCGGTTCGGGGCCGCCGCCGGGTGCGACGCGGGCGAGGCGGGCGTACCGCGATCCGGCGTCGATCGCGAGTGCGGTCATCCGTCTCCCCGTTTCTTGAACCGGAACCCCCACCGGGGCGAGCGCTCCTCCTCGTACGAGGAGGCGGGCGGGTAGGCGGGGTGGCCGTCGGGGGTCCGGGGCGGGGCGCCCTGGGGGCCGCCGGGGGCCGGGGGCTGCGGCGGGGCGGTCGAGGGCGGGGCGGTGGGCGGGAAGGGGCGGTGGTGGTAGGGGCCGGGGGGCGGGGCGGGGCGCGCGGGGGCGGTGAGGGCGCCGATGATCCTGCGGTGGCGCGCCTCCTCGTGGTTGCTGTAGCGGACGAGCCGGGCGCACAGTTCGCCGTAGCGGGCGTCGCGGCCCAGTGCCTCGTAGACGGCGAGGCCCATGCCCGGCTGCCGCCGGTCGAGTTCCGTGGCGAGCGCGTAGCCGAAGGCGGCGCCGCGGTCTCCGATGAGGTGGGCGATCTCGTCCAGCAGACGGCCGGTGACCGAGCGGTGCGGGCAGCCGCTGATGACGATCCTGGCCAGTTCGCCCAGCTCCGCCCCGGCGTTGACGGCCATTCGGAGCGGCCGGACCGCCCGGAGCCAGCCGAGCCCGGAGCGTTCCAGGCGGTCGATCAGGTCGGCGGGGAGGTCGAGGTCGAGCCAGTGGGCGTAGTCCGCGGCCATGAACCGGCGGGACAGGCCCTCGCCCACGGTGGTTTCGATGCTGGGCCGCTGTTTCATCCACCGGGTGAGGACGGGCCAGCCGTGCACGGGGTCCGGCCGGTCCCCGAGGAGGGCCGCGATGACGTCGTCGCGCAGCTCGGGGTCGCCGTCGGTGCGGGCCACGAGCGTGTCGGCGTACCGGTCGAGGGCGGGTGGGCCGTCGGTGATTCCGCGCAGCCGGGGTAGCGCCGCCGCCGGGCGGAAGCCGGGGTCCGCGGCCCGGGCGGTGAGCCACAGCAGGTCCGCGTCGGCGGCGGCGCCCGGGGGCAGCCCGGGGGCTCCGGGGCGCGCCAGGTCGTCGAGGAGCTGGAGGAGTTCGGCCTGCCGCCCGGCGCGCAGGACGCCCCGCAGGACGGGCCAGAGCGGGGCGATGACACCGGGCTGCCCGTGGTCGCGGGCGGTCTCCAGGGCGATGCGCCAGGCTTCCTCGTTGTCCCCGACGAACGCGGTGGCGTCGGCCTCGGTCGCGCCGGCGGACGCGTGGTGGCCGATGAGCGCGCCGGCGAAGCGCAGCCAGCCGGGGACCGGTCCCGCGCCGGGGGCGGCGGCGAGGGTCAGCAGCCGGTCCAGGGGGCGCAGTTCGCGGGCGTGGTTGGTGAACAGGCCGCGCACCCACGCGAGTCCGGCCTCCGGTGCGGCCAGCAGGGCCCGGTCGGTGGCCTCGGTGGCGTAGCCGTACTCCCGTTCCACCATGTAGGCGAGCTGTCCGGTCCATACGGGGTCGTAGCCGGGGGCGGTCGCCAGCGCGGTGAAGAGGCGGCCGAACGCGCTGGGGCGGCTGCTCCCCTCCAGGGAGTGCATGAGGCTCAGGTACTTCCTGGCCAGGGCGAAGGTCTCCTTGGACGCCGGCTGGGCGAGGACGTCGGCGGCGAGTAGGTCCGGGATCCGCGGGGTCCAGTGCCGGGCGAGGAGCGCGGAGGCGGCTCCGTCGTCGGGGCGCACGGCGGTGCGGGCGAGGAAGGAGACCAGCTCCCGCTGCCATCGCTCGTCCAGCGTGTCCAGGGCGTGCAGGGCGAGCAGCCGTCCGGCCTCCTCGGTCTGGCCCCTGCCCTGCCGGACGGCTTCCAGGACGGAGTCGAGGAGGTCCAGTTCGCGCAGGACGCGGACGGCGTCGGCGCCTTCGCGCAGCGGGAGGGGTGAGGTGGCGGCGAGGAGGTGGGCGACGACGTCGGCGGTGGACTCCCGCTTGGCGCGCACCCGGGAGAGCTCGGCGAGGTAGGCGCGGGCCGTGTCGCCGCCCGGGGACGGGGCCCGGCCGGCGGCGAGCGGGATCTCCAGCTGCCCGCTGCGCGCGGACCCGGCGAACACCAGCCGCAGCGCGTGCTCGGTCTTCCCGGCCCAGGTGGCGCCGCTGAGCCAGGTGCGGCAGCCGTACGGCAGCAGGGCGCAGATCGCGTCCAGGACCCGGACCCGCTCGTCGATGCCGGGGAGGGCGGAGCCGCGCGGGGCGGTGATGACGAGGTGCCGGCCGTCGAGGAGGAGGGCGGCCGCTCCGGCGACCCAGTCGAAGCCCAGGCGGTCGACGGTGTCGGCGAGTTCGGCGGCGGGGGTGCGCTCGGCGTGCAGGACGACCTCGGCGCCGGGCGCGGTCTCGGTGCGGGCGGCGGCCCGGTCGAGGGAGGTCCACGTCACCCCGGCCCGGGCGGCCGGACGCCATTCGGTGAGCAGCAGCCGCCAGGTGTAACTGGCCGCTCCGGTGCCGTCCTTGGAGCCGTCCCAGGTGGTGTCGACCACCGCGCAGACCGGCCGGTCCTCGCCGTCCGCGGTGCTGAGGAAGACCCGCCAGGGCAGTTCGCCGTCCGGGTCGCGGCCGTCCGGGGTGCCGGTGGTGGCGGTCCACAGATAGCGCTGGGCCCGGTCCCCGGGGAGGCTGCCGTCCAGCACCTCGTATCCCATCGAGCGGCCCGCCCGCTTGCCGAGGACGGCCCAGTCGGCGGGCAGCGGGACCGCGCCCGGGCCCTCGCTCACCGCTGCCACAGCTTCGAGCCGCCGGACCGGATGCGCCTTTCGAGGTCGATCAGCGGTTCCAGCACGTTGATGGGCACGGGAGAGGTGCAGATGCGCGGGGTGCCGTCCACGACCTCGACGTTCAGGTAGTTGCGGTAGTCGAAGATGTTCTGCGGGTTGAGCCGGAAGCCGATGGCGGAGGTCGCGTAGTACGAGATGCGCGACGGGTGGAAGAAGTTGGACAGGCCGTCGCGCACCAGCCGGGCGCTGGCCCCGCGCACGTCGTCGCACATCCACTGGAAGAAGCGGGCCGCCTGCTCGTCGGGGACGCGCGGCAGCCGGTTGCCCTCCAGGCTCTGCGTCACCCAGCCCGCCTCCACGGCCGGCCGGAACACCTCGGGGTCGTCGAACTTGGTGATGCAGACCGAGACGTGGTGGGGCAGCCGGTTGCGGTGGAGCTTCCCGGCGTCCCGGACCCGGGCGTTGAGCTCGGTGAGCATCGAGTAGAGGAAGTTGAGCCCCTCCCCGGCCCGCTGGCTGTCGAGGAGCGGGTCGAAGAGGTAGATCAGCCCCTGGGAGCGGGCCAGCTGGTCGAGGACCCTGGGCCGCAGGGCGTTGGCCTCGTCGCCCCGGTACGCCTCGCCGGTGACGTCCTGGACCTCCAGGATGAAACCGGTCTCCTTGTTCCTCCGGAACGGTCCGGCCGTCGGCTGGTCGCCCTGGAAGGACCAGGAGAGGGGCTGGAGGCCCACGGTCGCGTCCGGGAAGCGGCGCTGGATCGCCAGCTGGGTCACGCCGTCGTTGAGGAACTCGATGGACTCGGGGTTCATCCCGCCGATGACCCAGTTGGAGCGGCTGTGGCGCTGCTGCTGCATCGCCGCGATGGCCATCGACGCGAGGTAGGTCGTCTTGCCGGAGCGGGGCGCCCCCCACAGCCCGATGCGGACGCGGTCGGCCGCCGGATTCTCCACGCCGGTGGGGGCGACCGGGATCGGCAGGGGTTCGAGATTCCCGTCGACCGAGGGGTACGAGGACGGCTCCGGCCCGTACGCGGTGGTGCCGGGCTGGGGCGGAAGGCTGTTCCAGGGGGCGGTGGTGGCGTCGGGATCGGAGGACGAGGCGGTGTGACCCGGCGGTTCGGAGCGCCCCACCGCGTCCTCGGGGGGCTCGTTGGGGTCGTAGTACGGATCGGTCATGTGTCTCTCCTCGTACCGGAGCGGTCGGTCACAGCAGCGGGGTCGCGAGGGCCAGCGGGCAGGGCGGGCCGTCCCACTGCCAGGGAGGGGCGAGGGCGTCGGCCACGTCGTCCGCCGTGTCGGTGCCTGGGCGGAAGGACCCGCCGGCCCGGAGCGCGTCCCAGGCGGACGCGGTGTAGTGGCGTACCGGGCCCTTCGGGCCGTCGTCCGGGTCCGCGCGGGCGAGGACCCGGACGCCCCGGGCGCGCAGGGCGTCGAGTTCGGCGCGCCAGTCGGCCCCGAGGGGGCAGGCGGGCACCACCTCGTGCTGTTCGGGCAGTCCGGGCGGGCGGCGGCCGATGACGAGCAGGACGCGCCGGGTGTCCGGGCCGCGCGCGGTGCCGGGCCGGGCCCGGACGAGCCGGCCGGCCTCCTTGAGGGCGTCCTCCAGCGAGGAGGCGGTGTCCTGTTCGCGCCGTGCGGGCCGCCAGCCGGTCAGCGCGGCGAGGGCGGCGCGGGCGGGCCCGGGCGGGACGCGCAGCAGGAGCAGGGGGCGGGGGCCGTAGCGGTTCTCGTGGACCGCGTGGTCGTAGTGGCCGACGATGCCGACGCGCAGACCGGGTCCGTGCCGCCGGGCGAGGGTGGCGATGACGTCCCGGGCGAAGCCGAGCCGCTCGCCGGCCTCGCCCGCGTCGGCGCCGCTCATGTCGACGGTGAGGAACACGTCGAGGGCGGGCGGGTGGATGACGCGCCGGGGCAGGCTGCCCACCAGGGCGGGGACGTCCGGCAGTTCGCCCCGGCCCTCGGCGTGCGGGCCGCCCTCGTGCGGGGTGACCTCCCCGGGGCCGTGCAGGACGAACGCGAGGCGCGCCGGTGCGAAGGCGGCGAGCGCGGTGCGCCGCGCGGAGAGGGTCACCGCGCCGCTGCCGTCGGCCTCCGGGGTGCCGGCGAGGACGGGCAGCAGCACCGGGGCGCGGGCGGCGAGTCCGCCGTAGACGGTGATCTCGGCGGTGGCGGTCTCGCCGCGCCGCAGCCGCGAGCCGGCCGGGAAGAGGACCTGGGTGTGGGCGTGCACCTCGCCGGTGCGGCGGTCCACGCGGGCGAGGAGCAGGGAGTGGTCGACGGCCAGCGGTGCCGTCCGCAGCGCCGCGCGCACCGCGTCGGCGGTGTCGGTGCCGGAGGCCGCTTCGCCGGGCCCGGGGCCGATCTCGGCGCTCGGCCGGTGCGCGGCCCGCAGCAGGTCGGCGGCCCGGTCGAGGAGGACCCAGCCGGTGCGGCGGCCGAGGAGCACGAGGGTGCGGGCCCGGGAGAGCGCGGGGTGGGTGCGCAGCCACCGGCTGACGGCCGTGTCGAACTCCGCGCGGTCCAGGGGCTCCTGGGTGCCGATGCCGCCGGCGAGGCGGAAGCGGCGCGGTTCGGCGTCGCCGTCGAGCAGGGGCAGGAGCGAGGCCCAGTCGGTGCTTCCGGCGTCGGTCTGGCGGGGTATGCCGCTCCGGTCGGCGGCGGCCCGGATCACGTGCAGGCGGTCGGGCGTGAATTCGGCGAACACGACGTCGGGGATGCGCCCGGCGACCAGGTCGGTGAGGATCTGCTGCCAGCGGGCGGAGTCGTGCGGCGGTAAGGAGCCCGCGGGCAAGGACGGCGGTGCGGGCTCCGCCGGTCCAGCCCTGAGCAGCGGCGCGAGCCGCCGTACGCCCTCCGCGCCGCCCGTCGAGAGCGTCGCGGCCCGTAAGTCCCAGGCGTGCTGGGCGGTGTGCAGCGCGGTCCGGGCGGCCTCGGTGTCCTCGTCGGTCAGGGCGCCGAGGACCGGGTCGTCCCACATGCGCCAGGAGCAGCCGGCGCACTCCTGGCCGCCCGTGTCCGGTGTCGCGCACACGGGACACACCGCACCGGTTCCCCTCGCCACACCACGGCTCCCCTCGTAGCCCGTCGCTCACCTCCGCGCCTGGCCACTGACCACAGGCGCTCGGCTCCGGGGCGTCATGGTGACACAGCGGCGGGTGCGAAGGTCAGGGTTCGGACGGATGAACCCGATCATCTCGCCGAACGCCCCATGGTGAACCGGTTCTTCGCTCATTAGCGTGATCGCGGAGGGTCCCGCCGACCGAGGAGACGCATGAGCCGCACCGACACCGACCCGCTCACCTGGTACGAGAGTCCCTCGCCCGGCACCGGCTGTCTGCCGCCGCGTTCCTGGTACCCGGCGTCCGACGCCCGCCGGCTGTCGCTGAACGGCCGCTGGGCCTTCCGCCTATCGCCGCGCGCGGACAGTGCGGACACCTCGTTCGTACGGCCGGAATTCGACGCCTCGGACTGGGCGACGGTCGCCGTGCCGGGGCACTGGGTGCTTCAGGGCGCGGGCGGGGCACCCGCGTACACGAATGTCGTCTATCCCTTCCCGGTCGATCCGCCGAGGGTGCCGTCGGAGAATCCGACCGGCGACCATCTGCGGGCCTTCGAGCTGCCCTCCGACTGGCCGGGCGACGGCGGGAGCGTGCTGCGGTTCGACGGGGTGGAGTCCGCCGCCCGGGTGTGGCTGAACGGGGTGGAGGTGGGCGACTTCAAGGGCTCGCGGCTGCCGCACGAGTTCGCCGTGGGCGAGCTGCTGCGGCCGGGCGCCAACGTCCTCGCGGTGCGGGTGCACGCCTGGTCGTCCGGGAGCTATCTGGAGGACCAGGACCAGTGGTGGCTGCCCGGGATCTTCCGGGACGTGACGCTGCTGCACCGCCCGGCGGGGGCGCCCGACGACTTCTTCGTGCACGCCGGCTACGACCACCGCACCGGCGCGGGGACCCTGCGCGTGGACTGCGAGGGCGCGCGGGGGCGGGTCCTGGTGCCCGGGCTCGGGCTCGACATCGCGGCGGGCGAGACGGTGACGCTGCCGGTCGAGCCGTGGACCGCCGAGACGCCCCGGCTGTACGACGGGGAGCTGGTGACGCCCGGCGAGCGCGTCCCGCTGCGCATCGGCTTCCGCACGGTCGCCGTGGCGGACGGCGTCCTCACGGTCAACGGCCGTCGGCTGCTGTTCCGGGGCGTGAACCGGCACGAGTTCCACCCGGAGACGGGCCGGACGGTCGACGCGGAGACCATGCGGCGCGATCTGGTCCTGATGAAGCGGCACAACGTCAACGCCGTGCGCACCAGCCACTATCCGCCGCACCCCGCCTTCCTGGACCTCTGCGACGAGCTGGGCCTCTGGGTGATCGACGAGTGCGACCTGGAAACCCACGGCTTCGGGGAGGTGGACTGGCGGAACAACCCGGTGGACGACGAGCGCTGGACGCCCGCGCTGCTCGACCGGGCGGCCCGGATGGTCGAGCGGGACAAGAACCACCCGTCGGTGATCGTCTGGTCGCTGGGCAACGAGTGCGGCACGGGCGCCGGTCTGGGCGCGATGGCCCGGTGGATGCGGGAGCGCGACCCGGACCGCCCGCTGCACTACGAGGGCGATCCGTCGTGCGCGGACGTCGACCTGTACTCGCGGATGTACGCCTCGCACGCCGAGGTGGAGCTCATCGGACGGCGCGCCGAGGAGCCGTTGACCGATCCGGAGCTGGACGCGCGGCGCCGCGCGATGCCGTTCGTACTGTGCGAGTACGGGCACGCCATGGGCAACGGACCGGGCGGACTGAGCGAGTACCAGCGGCTGTTCGAGCGGTACGAGCGCTGTCAGGGCGGCTTCGTCTGGGAGTGGATCGACCACGGCATCGCCCACCCGGAGCTGGGCTTCGCGTACGGGGGCGACTTCGGCGAGGAGCTGCACGACGGGAACTTCGTGTGCGACGGGCTGCTCTTCCCGGACCGCACGCCGTCCCCGGGCCTCGCCGAGTACAAGAAGGTCGTCGAGCCGGTGCGCATCGCCCCGGGCGCCGCCCCCGGCACGTTCACCGTGACCAACGGCTACGACTTCACCGGGCTCGACCACCTGGAGTTCCGCTGGTCGCACGAGGCGGACGGCGTCCTCGTCGGCTCGGGGACCGTCGCCGTGCCCCCGCTCGCCCCCGGCGCCTCGGCCGACGTGGCGCCCGACGCGCCCGCCGGGGACGGGCTGTGGACGCTGCGGGCGGTCCTCGCCGGGGCGACGGGCTGGGCCGGACGCGGCCACCTGGTCGCCTGGGGCCAGAGCGGGACGGACGCCCCGGCCGCCCCTCCCCCGCCCACCGGGGCGTGCCCGCGCGCCTCCGGCTCGACGGTCTCGCTCGGCCCGGGTGTCTTCGACGCGGCGACCGGGGCGCTCCTGCGTGTCGGGGACGTCCCGGTGGAGGGGCTGCGCCTCGACGTGTGGCGGGCGCCCACCGACAACGACAACGGGGCGGCGTGGCAGCCGGAGGAGCGGTACGGGCTGCGCTGGCGGGAGTGGGGGCTGCACCGGATGCGCCACCGCCTGGACGCGGTGGAGGCGGGCTCGGACGCGCTGACCGTGCGCACCCGGGTGGCCCCGGCCGCCCGGGACGTGGCGCTGCGGACGGTCTACCGGTGGACGGCCGACGGGGACCGGCTCGGGCTGACGGTGTCGGTGGCGCCGGAAGGCGACTGGCGGGTGCCGCTGCCCCGGCTCGGGGTGCGGTTCGCGCTGCCCTCCGCTTACGACGCGGTGCGGTGGTTCGGCGGCGGTCCGGGCGAGGCGTATCCGGACACCCGGGCGGCCGCGATGCTGGGCCAGTGGGCCAGGGGTGTGGACGAGCTGCAGACCCCGTACGTCCGCCCGCAGGAGAACGGGGCCCGGGCCGGTGTGCGCTGGGTGGAGGTGGCCGGGGCGGGCGGCGGCGGGCTGCGCGCGGAGGGCGGGGCACCGTTCTCGTTCACGGCGCGGCGCTGGACGGCCGAGGAGCTGGACGCGGCGGAGCACCTGACGGATCTGGTGGCCGGGGACCGGGTCCATGTCGGCCTGGACCACGCGGTGCAGGGCATCGGCTCGGGGTCGTGCGGGCCGGGCGTGCTGCCCGCGTACCGGCTGGACGCGGCACCGGCGGAGTTCTCCTTCGTGTTCTCGGCGCTGGGCTGAGACGTCCGGGCGGGCCCGGTGCCGTACGGAATCGGGCCCGCCCGGGAAGGTGCCGGGCCCGGTGCCGTACGGAATCGGCAACCGGGTGCGTTCTGTGCCGAGTTGGGCCCGCGCCCCCCTCCCCCGGGGCGAGCGGTGACGTCGTAGCATCGGCACTTTGCGCGATCTTTACCGCTTCACAAGGGGGAATGTGATGGGCATCGGCAGGCGCCGGGCCTCGGTCATCGCCGGGGTGGTGGCCGGGGCGGTGCTGGCGACGGGCACCGTGCTGTGGGCGACGGACAGCGGGCCGTTCCGGGACAGTTACTGCTGGGGCGCGTGGGAGCAGAACAGCGGCCCGTCCTTCCTCGGTGACGAGGCGCTGGAGAAGTCCGGCTCCGAGCGCGGCTCCACCGAGTCGGCCGCGCCCTCGGCGGCCCGGCCGCACGGCACCTGTACGGTGTCCGTCACCTCCTCGGTCGAGGACGACGACTCGGACGAGCCGCTGACCTTCGAGGAGTCGGTGACCCTGGACTACGGCCCGGTGCCCGCGGGTGCGAAGGAGCGGCGGGCCTGGCTGGCGCACTTCTTCCACGGCTCCGCGTCGCCGCTGCCGGACGGGCTCGACGGCCTGGTGGGAGGGGACCGGGGCATGCTGATGCTGCCGTCGTCCTGCGACAAGGACGGTGCGCCGTCCGTGGTCACGATCCGCAGCGAGAGCACGGGCGACGGCCATCTCGGCAAGGTCCCCATGCCGTTCACGATCGCCACGCGCACCGAGGTGGCCCGGATGCTGCTCGCCGCCGCCAACACCGGTATGGACAAGGCCGGATGCGCACCCGCGCACCCGCTGCGCAGCAGCTCCCCGATGGTGACGGTGGCCGAGGACGAGGAGTCCGCCGCGTCACCGCTCTGCCGGATACCGGGCGTCACCTTCGACTACGGCGAGGGCTCGCGCTACCGGCAGCAGGTGGGCGCGGTCACCGACCGGCTCCAGACGTGCTCGGTGGTGTGGAAGCAGCCGCGGATGCCCGATGAGCCGTCCGCGCAGTACGTGATGGCGAACGGGAGCCGTCTGACGGCCCTGTTCGAGGGCATGCCGGAGGGCGCGGAGCAGGGCCTGGTGCGCCGCAGCTGCGACGGACGGCGGACGGTGTTCTACGGGCATGTGGAGGCCGGTCTCCAGGACCGGGGCCGCCCCTCCGACCAGCAGGTGTTCCACCGCTTCGTCGAGTCGGTCGGCAAGCGCATCGGGTGCGGAAGCGGTGAGGACGCGTGAGCGAGGAGAACGCCGTGACGGACACGGAAACCCAGGTCGCCCCGGAAACCGCCCGGCCCCCGCTGCTGCGCCGTCTGCTGCGCAGCCGCACCGTGCGGGCCGCGACCGCCGCCGCGTTGGCCGGGGCCCTGCTGGGCGCGGGCACGGTCGCCTGGCGCACGGACACCCTTCCGCTGCTCGGGCCCTCCCCCTGCTGGGACTCGCTCGGTTCCGGGTCCATGGACGGCCTGTTCGGGGACCGCCGGACCGAGGTCGAGGAGCAGTCGCTGCACAACGACCCGATGGGCGACGGCGGTTCGTACGGACAGTGCCGCATCACGAGCTACGAGGACGACCGGGCCCGCCGCCAGGTGACGGTGAACGTGCGCCGCCTCGACGGGCTGCGGGGCACCGACTCGCAGGACTGGCCGGGCGAGTTTCTGTCCTCGGGCATGGTGCCGCTCGGCGAGGGACTGCCCGGCATGGCATCGTCCTCGCGCGCCTGGATCGCACTGCCGCAGGCGTGCACCGGGCGCGACGACTTCACCGGGCCCACGGTGGTGGACATCGGCATGGGCCGGTCGGGCTTCGAGGTGTCGTCCGAGTACACCCTGCGGGACCGGGCGGCCCTGACCGGGGCGCTGATCGACGCGGCCAACGGCGTCATCGACGACTTCGGCTGCTCCGGCACGTACCGGCAACCGCGCGACATGCACCCGCCGGTCGAGTGGGACGACACCCGGACGTCCACGTTCTGCGGGATCAAGGGCCTCACCCTGCCCGCGGCGTACCGGAAGGACCTGCGGGAGACCCGCGTCAGCGGCGAGGGCGGCCCGGCCCGGATCTGCGAAGCGGGCTACGACTCCGACGAGACGGCCGTCCGGCTGACGACGGTCACCGACCCGGTGCTGGCCGAGATCTACTCGTCGGACGCGCTGCACTCGGGTGCGCCCGTGAAGGGGACCCGGGGTTACGGAAAGGTGGGCGGGAACCGCGCGGTGTACCGGGCGGTCTGCCAGACGGGCCAGGTGATGTTCGTCCTGGAACAGCTGCGCCCGGCGGGCAAGGGCAGCCGCTTCACGTTCACCCACGACCTGCTCCCGGCGTACGCGGCGGCGGAGGCGGAACGGATCGGCTGCGGCCCGCAGAAGGTGACGTTCCCGGCGTCCTGAGCGCCGAGCGAACAACACGTAGCGACGCCATCCGGGCCGACTCGCCTCGGAGTCGGCCCGGATGGTGTGCTGACGCGCCCGAAGGTTCAGAGAGATACCCCGACTCCGAGGCTTCCGGTGCTGATGGCTCCCCGTAGGACGTGGACGATGTCCTCGGGCTTGAGGTCGATACCGTCGAGGCCCTCCAGGGTCAGCGGGATCTCCTCCAGCGCATATTCACCGCGGCCCTCGGCGCTGAACTCGGGACCGGTGCGGTCGTCGAAGGACCAGGTCGCGATGCGGGCGAGGTAGAAGAGCTGACGCTCGTCGTCGGACTCCATCGTGTGGAGCAGACGGATGATGTCGGCCTTTCCCGCGATCTCCTCGTGGATCTCGCGGTGGAGGGCGGCCTCGCGTGACTCATCGGTGGGCTCGACGCCGCCGCCGGGCAGGACCCAGTACTCGGGGATGCCGGGCCTGGTGCGGCGGATGACCAGCATCGTGCGGTCGCGGGTGACGAGGACGGCACGGACTCGTTCGATCATTTCGTTGGGTCTCCTTGCTTGTTGACGTTCTCAGTGGAGCAGCCAGCCACCATCGACGTGGACGGACTGCCCCGTAATGAACGAGGCGGAGGGGCCTACGAGAAACGCCACCAGGGCGGCGACGTCCTCGGGGCGGCCACGGCGCGGGACGCACTGGCGCTTGATCTGGTCCTCCGGCCGTGCACGGTGCCGGGCGGGGAGGGCGTTCTCGGCCTCTACCTGGATGGCGCCGGGCATGACGGTGTTGACGCAGATCCCGAACGGACCCAGTTCCCGGGCGAGGGAGCGGGTCAGTCCCAGCAGCCCGGCCTTCGCGGTGCTGTATGCGACGAGGTTCGTCCGGCCGGCGCGGGCGTTGACGCTGCCGATGTTCACGATCCGGCCCCAGCGGCGTTCGATCATGCCAGGGGTGAATGCGTGGCAGGTGCGGTAGTGGGCGGTGAGGTTCACGTCGAGGGAGTAGTCCCAGGCGGTCTCGTCGGTGTCCTGCCAGGCGACGCGGGGGTAGGAACCGGCGTTGTTCACCAGGATGTCGACGGGTCCGATCTCGGCGCGGACGAGGTCGGCCATGGTCCGAACGGAGCCCGGATCGGTCAGGTCTGCGTTGACCGCGATCCCCGGGCTGCCCGCGCGTTCGAAGGCGGCAAGGAGGGCGTGGGCGTCGGGGTCTTGGCCGAGGTGGTTGACCGCCACGGTTGCTCCTGCGGCCGCGAGCGCCCGTCCGATCTCGGCGCCGATGCCGGTGGCCCCGCCTGTGACGAGGGCGGTGCGCCCCTGGAGGGGCCGACTCTGGAGAGGACTCTCAAGCAGTGGCAGTGCCGGTGGGCCCGTGCGGGAGTGTCGTTCCGGTCGTCGCCCCAAGAGGTGGAAGCGCCGCCACAACGCCACCCACGCCAAGGTTCGTTGCGGTTGATTTGACCTTGCGGCTGGCAAGAAGCCTGCTGCGGTTGCCATCCCTTCGCTCCGACGGGCCGAAGGGCGATCACCTTCCGGGGCGGTCGGCAATCTTGCCCTCCAAAAGTTTCAGTGCCTCCTCCCACCGGAAGCGGTCCACTCCACCGCCGGTCTTCGGCCGGTGGGGCTCGTAGGAGCCGATCATCACGCCCATCTCCCGGAGCTGGTCCAGACTCCGGCCGTAGGCCGGGTGGGCAGCCATAGCCGTGTTCACGTACGGGAGGACGGCGGTCGGGATGCCCATCCCGTACGCCTCGCACAGGATGCCGAGGGCCAGGGTGTCGGCGATGCCGGCCGTCCATTTGTTGATCGTGTTGAAGGTGGCGGGCGCGACGGCGATGGCGTCGGCGGGCGGGAGGGGACGCGGGTCGCCGGGACTGCGCCAGGCCGAGCGGATCGGGTAGCCCGTTTGCGTCTCGATCGCTTCCGTGTCGAGGAAGCCGAGCCCTTGGGGTGTGGCTATGACCCCGACGTCCCAGCCCTTGTTCTGCGCGGCGGTGATCAGCTTGGGGGCGTCGCCCGCGATGCCGGCTGCGCAGACCACGACGTACAAGAAGGGTTGTGTCGTCACACCGGGGCTCCCAGTCGTCGGCTCAGTCGGTGGAGTTCGGGCAGCGTACGTCGCCGGTCGGGGGCGGCCAGGCCCCCGGCTCCATGAAAGGATGCCGGGCACCATGAGAACCATCAGCTTTTCCGTGCCGGGCCGGGGCCCCCGGTGAGGGGCCGGGCGAAGCCGCCCGCGTCGCCGCTGCCCCAGCGCGACGGGGTCGATCCGGTCCGGGTGCGGCTCCCGGCCGACCCGGACGGGCGGTGGGCCACGGTCCGGGACCATCTCCTCGACCGGTTCGCCGGGGCGATCGGCGCGGAGCGGGTGGCGGCGCTGCTCGCGGGCGGACGGTTCGTCGCCACGGAGGGGCCGGTCACCGGCGACGAGCCGTACACGGCGGGGCGCTATCTGTGGTTCCACCGGGACTTCGCGCCGGAGGAGCCGGTGCCGTTTCCGGTGGGGGTGGTGTACCGCGACGCGCATCTGGTCGTCGCGGACAAGCCGCACTTCCTGGCGACGATGCCGCGTGGCCGGCACATCACGGAGACGGCGGTGGCCCGGCTCCGCCGTGACCTGGACCTGCCGGAGCTGCAGCCCGCGCACCGGCTCGACCGGCTGACGGCGGGTCTCGTGCTGTTCGTGGTCCGGCCCGGGGAGCGCGGGGCGTACCAGACGCTGTTCCGGGATCGGCTGGTGCGCAAGGAGTACGAGGCGGTGGCCTCGTACGATCCGGAGCTGGTGCTGCCGCGTACGGTGCGCAGCCGCATCGTGAAGGAGCGCGGGGTGCTCGCGGCGCGCGAGGAGCCCGGCGAGCCGAACAGCGAGAGCCGGATCGAGCTGCTGGACCACCGGGACGGGCTCGGCCGTTACCGGCTGCTGCCCGCCACCGGGCGCACGCACCAGCTGCGGGTGCACATGAACAGCCTGGGGCTGCCGCTGGTCAACGACCCGGTCTATCCGGTGACCGAGCCGGACGCCGCCCCCGGCGACTTCTCGCGCCCGCTGCAACTGCTCGCCCGGATGCTGCGGTTCACCGACCCGGTCACGGGAGAGCCGCGCCGCTTCGAGAGCGGGCTGCGGCTCTCCGCGTGGCCGGACAGGCCCTAGTGACCCCTCGCGATCCACTCGTCCAGGTGCGGGGCCTCCGCGCCGATGGTGGTGGAGTCGCCGTGGCCGGTGCGCACCTCGGTCGCCGGGTCCAGGGTGAGCAGCCGGTCCCGGATGGAGTCCACGATCACCGGGAACGACGAGAAGGACCGGCCGGTGGCGCCGGGGCCGCCCTGGAAGAGGGTGTCGCCGGTGAAGACCGTGGCCAGGCCGGGGGCGTACAGGCAGACCGCGCCGGGGGCGTGACCCGGGGTGTGCAGGACGGTCAGCGTGGTCCCGGCGACGGTGATCTCCTGGCCGTCGGCCAGTTCGCCGTCGGGGGCCCGGTCCGGGTGGGTCTGCTTCCACAGCGGCAGGTCGTCCGGGTGGAGGAGGACCGGCGCCCCGGTGGCGTCGGCGAGGGCCGGGGCGGCGTCGATGTGGTCGTTGTGCGCGTGGGTGCAGATGATGGCGCGCAGCGTGCGGCCGCCGAGGGCGTCCTCGATGGCGGCGGCGTCGTGGGCGGCGTCGATGACGACGGCCTCGGAGTCGTCGCCGACGATCCAGACGTTGTTGTCGACGTCCCACTCGCCGCCGTCGAGGGCGAAGGTGCCGGAGGTGACGAGGTGGTCGATGCGGGCGGCCATCAGAACACCACCACCGAGCGCAGCACGTCGCCGTCGTGCATCCGGCCGAACGCCTGCTCGATGTCGCCGAGGCCGATGGTCTCGGTGACGAACGCGGCGAGGTCGAGCCGGCCCTGCTGGTGGAGGTCGACCAGCATCGGGAAGTCGCGGGACGGCAGGCAGTCCCCGTACCAGGAGGACTTGAGCGAGCCGCCGCGGCCGAAGACGTCGAGCAGCGGGAGTTCGAGCTGCATCTCGGGGGTGGGGACGCCGACGAGGACGACGGTCCCGGCCAGGTCGCGGGCGTAGAACGCCTGCTTGTACGTCTCCGGGCGGCCGACGGCCTCGATGACGACGTCGGCGCCATTGCCGCCGGTCAGCTCGCGGATGGCCTCGACGGGGTCGGTGGAGCGGGAGTTGACGGTGTGCGTGGCACCCATCGACTTCGCCGTCTCCAGCTTGCGGTCGTCGATGTCCACGGCGATGATCCGGGCCGCGCCGGCCAGCCGGGCGCCCGCGATCGCGGCGTCGCCCACCCCGCCGCAGCCGATGACGGCGACCGAGTCGCCGCGGCCGACCTGGCCGGTGTTGATGGCGGCGCCGATGCCCGCCATGACCCCGCAGCCGAGGAGCCCGGCGACGGCCGGGGACACCTCCGGGTCGACCTTGGTGCACTGGCCCGCGGCGACGAGGGTCTTCTCCGCGAAGGCGCCGATGCCCAGGGCCGGGGACAGCTCGGTGCCGTCGAGGAGGGTCATCTTCTGCTCGGCGTTGTGGGTGTCGAAGCAGTACCAGGGGCGGCCGCGCAGACAGGCACGGCACTGGCCGCACACCGCGCGCCAGTTGAGGATCACGAAGTCGCCCGGCGCGACGTCGGTGACGCCCTCGCCGACGGACTCCACGACGCCCGCGGCCTCGTGGCCGAGGAGGAAGGGGAACTCGTCGTTGATGCCGCCCTGCTTGTAGTGCAGGTCGGTGTGGCAGACGCCGCACGCCTGGACCTTGACCACGGCCTCACCGGGTCCGGGGTCCGGAATGACGATCGTCTCGACGCGGACCGGTTCGTTCTTCCCCGGCGCGATGACCCCTTGTACGTGCTGCGGCATTCCCGTGGACTCCCTTTTCCCGACTCTTCGCTGAGACCGGTGCTCCCGGCTCGGGGCCGGGATCGATCACGGGCAACGGTACGCGGTGCCGGGCGGCGGGCGGTCTCAGGGCGCGAGAACGTCCAGCTCGTGGAGGGCGCCGACGGCGATCTCCTTCGTCAGGCGCTCGGCCCCGGCCGCGTCCCCGGCGCGTACGGCCTCGGCGAGGCGCACGTGCAGGGTGACGGCCGCCGGGTCGGGGTCCTCGAACATCACCTGGTGGTGCGTGCGGCCCGCGAGGACCTCGGCGACCACGTCGCCCAGGCGCGCGAACATCTCGTTGCCGGAGGCGTTGAGGACGATGCGGTGGAAGGCGATGTCGTGTTCGAGGTACCCCTCCAGCTGCTGGCCGCGCGAGGTGGCGACCATGCCGAGGGCGCGCTCGGTCAGCTCGGCGCACTGCTCCGGGGTGGCGTGGCGGGCGGCGAGCGAGGCGGCGACCGGCTCGATCGCGGAGCGCAGGACGGTGAGGGAGCGCAGCTGGCGGGGGCGGTCGGCACCGGCCAGCCGCCACCGGATGACCTGGGGGTCGTACACGTTCCACGCCTCGGCCGGGCGTACGGTCACGCCGACGCGGCGGCGGGACTCGACCAGGTGCATGGACTCCAGGACCCGGATCACCTCGCGGACCACCGTGCGCGAGACGTCGAAGCGCTGGGCGAGCTCGTCGGTGCGCAGCACCTGGCCGGGCGGGTGCTCCCCGGCGGCGATCTCCAGGCCCAGGGTGTCCAGGACATGCGTGTGGAGCCCCTGGGCAGGTGTGGTCATGGACCCAGGGTACGGGGCCGCCCTCCAGCCCATTAAGTACGACGTTTATGTCACACCCTCTTGAATAAGTCGTACGTATAGGTTTCAGTGGCGCGACGGACCGATGTCGAGGAAGACATCGAAGAGACAGCGAGGCACCGCTATGAGCACCCCCCACGTCGTCGTGGTGATGGGCGTGGCAGGGACCGGCAAGACCACGATCGGTCCCCTGCTCGCCGACGCACTGGGCGTTCCGTACGCCGAGGGCGACGACTTCCATCCCCCCGCGAACATCGCCAAGATGTCGGCCGGCACTCCGCTGGACGACGCGGACCGGTGGCCCTGGCTCGACGCGATCGGGCAGTGGGCGCACGGCCGGGCGGGGCTCGGCGGGGTCGTCAGCAGCTCCGCGCTCAAGCGCGCCTACCGGGACCGGCTGCGCGCCGAGGCCCCGGGCGCGGTCTTCCTCCACCTGACCGGTGACCGGTCCCTGATCGAGGAGCGGATGGCGGGCCGCAAGGGCCACTTCATGCCGACCGCGCTCCTCGACTCCCAGTTCGCCACCCTCCAGCCGCTGGAGGACGACGAGGCCGGCGTCGCCGTGGACGTCTCCGGCACCCCCGAAGAAATCACCCAGCGAGCCGTCGCCGCGTTGCGCCGGCTCGACAGCTAAGGACCACCACCGTGACCAGTCTCAGCGTCGAGACGCTGGCAGCGGACGCCGTCGAACCGATCACCTCGGCCGGCAACGCGCAGTTGGGCATCGCCGTCCTGGCGGGCATCGCCGTCATCGTCCTGCTCATCACCAAGTTCAAGATGCACGCGTTCCTCGCGCTCACCATCGGCTCGCTGGCGCTCGGCTCGTTCGCCGGTGCCGCGCCGGCGAAGACGATAGCGAGCTTCACCGCGGGCCTCGGCTCGACCGTCGCGGGCGTCGGCGTCCTGATCGCGCTCGGCGCGATCCTGGGCAAGCTGCTCGCGGACTCCGGCGGCGCCGACCAGATCGTGGACACGATCCTGGCGCGGACGAGCAAGCGGGCCATGCCGTGGGCGATGGTCCTCATCGCGTCGATCATCGGCCTGCCGCTGTTCTTCGAGGTCGGGATCGTCCTGCTGATCCCGGTCGTGCTGCTCGTCGCCAAGCGCGGCAACTACTCCCTGATGCGCATCGGCATCCCGGCCCTGGCCGGTCTGTCCGTGATGCACGGCCTCATCCCGCCGCACCCCGGCCCGCTGGTCGCGATCGACGCGCTGGACGCCAACCTCGGCGTCACCCTGGCCCTCGGCGTGGTCGTCGCGATCCCGACGGTGATCCTGGCCGGACCGGTCTTCTCGCGTTACGCCGCCCGCTGGGTGGACATCAAGGCGCCGGAGAAGATGATCCCGCAGCGCCCCTCCGAGGACCTGGAGCGCCGCCCCGGCTTCGGCGCCACCCTCGCCACGATCCTGCTGCCCGTCGTGCTGATGCTGATCAAGGCGCTGGTGGACATCGTGGTGGACGATCCGGAGCAGGGGCTCCAGAAGGTCACCGATGTGATCGGCTCGCCGCTGATCGCGCTGCTGGCGGCCGTGATCGTCGGGATGTTCACGCTGGGCCGGGCGGCCGGCTTCACCAGGGCGCGGCTCTCCACCACCGTGGAGAAGTCCCTCGCCCCGATCGCCGGTGTGCTGCTCATCGTGGGCGCGGGCGGCGGCTTCAAGCAGACGCTGATCGACGCGGGCGTGGGCCAGATGATCCTGGACTTCTCCGAGGACTGGTCGATCCCCGCCCTGCTGCTCGGCTGGCTGATCGCGGTCGCGATCCGCCTGGCGACCGGCTCGGCGACCGTGGCGACGATCTCGGCGGCCGGCCTGGTCGCCCCGCTCGCGGCCGACATGTCGACCTCGCACGCGGCCCTGCTGGTCCTGGCCGTGGGCGCGGGCTCGCTCTTCTTCAGCCATGTCAACGACGCCGGGTTCTGGCTGGTGAAGGAGTACTTCGGCATGGACGTGGGCCAGACGGTGAAGACCTGGTCGGTGATGGAGACCATCATCTCCGTGGCCTCGCTGGTCTTCATCCTGCTGCTGTCACTGATCCTCTAGCCGGTCCCGCCCGTCGGGTGCCCACAGCGGGTGCTCGCGGCGGGCCCACTCCCGGCCCACCGACCCGGAGCGCATGCCGCGGCGTGCCTCCGGGTCGGCGTACGCCATGGCGATGTGACCGGCCAGCACCAGCCCGGCCGCGAGGGCCAGCCAGTCGTGGACGAAGGTCGCGGCGGTGCGCCACACCAGCGGGGCGAACCCGGTGAACCACATCAGCAGCCCGGTGCCCGCCATGACCAGCACCGCCCCGGCGATCCACGCCGCGTAGAGCTTCTGCCCGGCGTTGAACTTCCCGGCGGGCCGTGCACCTGGTCGCCGGTCGCGCCGCAGGGCCGCCCGCAGCCACGTCCGGTCGTGCGGCCCGAACCGGTTGAGCCTCCGCAGGTCGGCCCGCAGCGGCCGTGCCGCGAGGCCCGCGAGCAGCGGTACGGGGATGAGCAGCCCGGACCACTCGTGCACGGTGACAACGAGGTGGCGGCGCCCGACGAGTTCGGCGAGCTGCGGCACGTACAGGCAGCCGGCCGAGGCCACGCACAGCAGCATCAGCGCGGCGGTGGCCCGGTGCACCAGGCGCACCGGGCGGGCGAACCGGTGGACCCGGCCCGCCGGTTCAGACGGTGGGGGCGTCGTCGCGGCCGTTGGACCGGCCGACCCAGGCGTCGACGTCATAACCGAGCTTCTCCCAGTAACCGGGGCGTACGGAGTCCGTGACGGTGATCCCGGAAAGCCATTTCGCCGACTTGTAGAAGTACATCGGGGCCACGTAGAGCCGCACCGGCCCGCCGTGCGCGTGGGACACCGGCTCGTCGTTCATCCGCAGCGCCACGAGCACGTCGGCGCGGCGGGCCTGGCCGAGGGTCAGGCTCTCGCTGTAGGTCCCGTCGAAGCAGGTGAAACGGACGGCCTTCGCCCCGGGCCGCACCCCGGCCGCGTCGAGCAGGGCGGACAGCCGCACGCCCTCGAAGGCGGTTTCCGGGACCCGCCAGCCGGTGACGCACTGCACGTCCCGGACGATCCGGGTCTGCCGCATCCCGCGCAGCGCGTCCAGCGTGTACGTGGCCGGGCGGTCGACCAGCCCGTCGACCTCGAGCCGGTAGTCCGCGGCGCCCTTGGCCGGTACGGAGGAGGCCACGGAGTAGTAGCGGAATCCGCCGCCGCCCGGCAGAAGCCCGGTGAGCCCCGTGGGGTCCTTGCCCGCGACCGCGCCGAGGCCCGATTCCAGGGTGCGCTGCAGCACGGGCGCGGCGACGAGTCCGGCGGCGCCGAGGCCCAGCATGCCCAGGACCAGGCGGCGGCCCACGGGGGCGCCGACGCCGTCCGGGCCGTCATCGGGTGGGGAACTGTTCACCCGACGATTCGAGCACCCCGGGCGGCCGGGCGCCAGGGGCGGCGGCGGGCCGTCACCGTTCCGTCAGATGTGCCGTGCGCCGGGGAGGGGCCCGGTGCCAGACTGGCGCCCATGCCGAACCGTGAAGCGCTCAAGCCCTTCCTGCTCGCCTTCCCGGGGCCGCTGCGCGACCAGTTGGTCGCCGCGGTCCTGGACGGGCGGAAGGTGTCCACCTCCGGACTGCTCGTGGAGTACGAGATCGAGCAGGAGGAGCTGCCGCCGGTCGGTGAGCGGTCCGCCCTGATCGACTCGGACGGCCGGGAGATCGCCGTACTCGAAGTGACCGAGGTACGGGTGCTTCCGCTGGCGGACGTGGACCTCCAGCACGCGCTGGACGAGGGCGAGGGCTATGCGTCGGTCGCCGAGTGGCGGGAGGGCCACGAGCGGTTCTGGCACAGCGAGGAGATGCGCGACGCGCTCGGCGACCCGGAGTTCACGGTGGACGACGGGACGATGATCGTCGCCGAGCGGTTCCGGGTGGTCGAGCGCATCGATCCGGACGCGCGGGGCTGAGCGGGCCCTACTTCTCCGTCCGCTTCGCCCGGTCCGCGCCCTTCACCAGGCCCAGGCGGCGGCGGAACGCGAGCAGCCGGGGGTGGCGTTCGTGCAGGTGGGCCGAGCGGCGGTCGAGCTCCTGGCCCAGGCGCTCGGCGCGCTTCTCGATGTCCAGTTCGTCCAGGATGCGGTCCACCTCGGCGAGCAGCGCCCCGTGCAGCTGCCACTTCCGGGGGTGCTCCTGGACGGCGGCCAGCAGCATGTCCGCCACCAGGTCGCGGGTCCTGCGGCTGGTGTCGAGCGCGTCGGTGAGCCGGTCCTCGGCCTCCTCGGCGCTGGCGGCGACCGGGGTAGTGATGAGCATCGAGAAGCTTTCGATGGCCCCCGCCATCTGCTCGAACAGTTCCGTCATGTGGGCGGCGACCTCGGGCGGGAACTGGGGGGCGTCGCCCCGGTCCTTGGCGAGGTCGGTCAGGGTCCTGGACAGCACCCGGACGACGACGGCGCAGATCTCCAGCGTGTCCAGACCGGTCCGCAGCACCACGCGGTGCAGCAGCCCCTGCCGCACCCTCGGGTTGTACATGAGGCTTTCCTCGGCCTGCCGCAGGGAGGCGTCGACCTCCACGATGTCGTGGTCGAGCCGCCGGGCCCGGTGCAGCCGGTCGGCCGCCTCCGCGACGGTGACCGGGCGGGCGAGGTCACTGCCCAGATCACGGAACATCTGCCCCATCTCGCGGGCCAGCCCGTCGATGGAGGCGCCCGCGGTCTGCACCCAGACGGGCGGGGCGAACAGCAGGTTGAACAGCAGGCCCACACCGGCGCCGATCAGCGTCTCGAACACCCGCTCCCAGGCCATGCTGGACCGCGCGGTCTGCGAGGTGACGCCGAGGACGAGCATCGCGCTGATCGCCACCTCGGGGACGAACTCGTCCACCCGGACCAGTCTGCCGATGATCAGCGCGGTGAAGATGGTCAGCCCCAGGCTCCACCAGGACAGCCCGACCAGGGAGCTGAAGCCGCTCGCGATGAGGACGCCGACGACGACGGCCACCACACGCTTCACCGACATGTTGACGGTGGCGTACAGGGTGACCTGGACGACGAGCAGCGCGGTCAGCGGTGCGGTCAGGGGGGCGGGCTCGGTCAGGGTGGCGGTCGCCACGGCATAGGCGATGACCGCGGCGCCCGTGGAGCGCAGGGTCTGCGCCGCCACGGGCTCCGTGCTGCGCCGGACGAGGTTGATGACGGGTTCGGCTACTCCTGGCATCTTCTTCCCATGCCCGGATAGCGGCGTCTCCCCACGGTTCCGCCCCCGGAACCCCACCGGACGGACGCGCCCGGGGCCGCAGGCCTCAGCCGACCGCCTGTGCCGCCGCCCGGCCCGCCGCGCGGCCGGAGAAGATGCAGCCGCCCAGGAAGGTGCCCTCCAGCGAGCGGTAGCCGTGCACCCCGCCGCCTCCGAAGCCGGCCGCCTCGCCCGCCGCGTACACCCCGGGAAGCGGGGTCCCGTCCCCGGTCAGGACGCGCGAGGACAGGTCGGTCTCCAGGCCGCCGAGCGACTTGCGGGTCAGGATGTTCAGCCGTACGGCGATGAGCGGCCCGGCCTTCGGGTCGAGGATGCGGTGCGGCGCCGCCGTGCGGATCAGCTTGTCGCCGAGGTAGCTGCGGGCACCCCGGATCGCGGTGATCTGGAGGTCCTTGGTGAAGGGGTTGGCGATCTCCCGGTCGCGGGCGGTGATCTCGCGGCGGAGCGCGTCCTCCTCGATGAGGCCGTCGCCGGTGAGCGCGTTCATGCCGCGTACGAGGGCGCCGAGGTCCCGCTCCACGACGAAGTCCACGCCGTTGTCCATGAACGCCTTCACGGGGGCCGGGACGTCGGCGCGGGCGCGGCCGAGCACGCCGCGGACGGACTTGCCGGTCAGGTCGGGGTTCTGTTCGGAGCCGGAGAGCGCGAACTCCTTGCCGATGATCTTCTGGTCGAGCACGAACCAGGTGTAGTCGTGGCCGGTGCGCATGATGTGTTCGAGGGTGCCCAGCGTGTCGAAGCCGGGGAAGAGCGGGACGGGCAGCCGCTTGCCGGTGGCGTCCAGCCAGAGCGAGGACGGGCCGGGCAGGATGCGGATGGCGTGCTTGTCCCAGATGGGGTTCCAGTTCTCGATGCCCTCGGTGTAGTGCCACATCCGGTCGCGGTTGATGTGGTGGGCGCCCGCCTTCTCGGCGACGCCGAGCATCAGCCCGTCGACGTGGGCGGGGACGCCGGAGAGCAGCTTGGCGGGCGGGGTGCCCAGCCGTTCGGGCCACTGGGCGCGTACGAGGTCGTGGTTGCCGCCGATGCCGCCCGAGGTGACGATCACCGCCTGGGCCCGGAGCTCGAAGGAGCCCGCGGTGTCCCGGCTGCTCGCGGTCCCGCGCGGCGCGGCGCTCGGCTCCAGGACCTCGCCGGTCACGGTGTCGACGGCGCCCCCGGTGCGGGCGAGGCCGGTGACCCGGTGACGGAAGCGGAAGGTGACCAGCCCCTTGGCGACGCCCTCGCGCACCCGGCGCTCGAAGGGGGCGACGACGCCGGGCCCGGTGCCCCAGGTGATGTGGAAGCGGGGTACGGAGTTGCCGTGGCCGTTCGCGTCGTAGCCGCCGCGCTCCGCCCAGCCGACGACGGGGAAGAACCGCATGCCCTGGGCGTGCAGCCAGGAGCGCTTCTCACCGGCCGCGAAGTCGACGTACGCCTCGGCCCATTTGCGTGGCCAGTGGTCCTCGTCGCGGTCGAAACCGGCCGTGCCCAGCCAGTCCTGGAGCGCCAGCTCCCGGCTGTCCTTGATGCGCATCCGGCGCTGCTCGGGCGAGTCCACGAGGAAGAGGCCGCCGAAGGACCAGTGCGCCTGGCCGCCGAGCGACTGCTCGGGCTCCTGGTCGAGCACGATGACCGAACGGCCCGCGTCCACCAGCTCCGCGGTGGCCACGAGCCCGGCGAGCCCCGCCCCGATCACGATCACATCAGCGTCGTACGCCATGGGTTCCATCCTTGTCGGGGCTCGCGAAGTTACTCGTGCGTCAGATCTTGGGCACCGCCCGTCGCCGCGTCAACCGTCCGGCCGTCGGCCACGGTCGGCCGCGCCCTCGCCGCGCCGGGCGGGGCGGGCGGTTATCGTCGAGGGACATCACCCTCCTCCGGCCTGACGTGGGGTGGACAAGCGTGTCGGTGCTGGTCCTCGTGCTCGCCGTGACGGCCGCCTGCTGCCTGGGCTTCGGCTTCGTGTTCCAGCAGGCCGCCGCCGCCCACGCGCCCAAGCGCGACTACCTGACGTTCCGGCTGCTGCTCGACCTGATGAAGGTGCGCAGCTGGCTGGCGGGCATCGGGCTCATGGTGTGCGGCATGGTGCTGGGGGCGCTGGCGCTCGGCAAGGGCGAGGTCTCCGTCGTGGAGCCGCTGCTGGCGACGAACCTGCTCTTCGCGATGGCCCTGTCCCGGCACCGCACCGGCCAGCGCCTCGGCCGGCAGGGCTGGGCGGGGCTGTGGCTGCTGGCCCTCGGGGTCGCCGCGTTCCTGGTGGCGGGCGAGCCGAAGGGCGGCGAGGCGGTGTCGAGCCCGCTGCGGCACTGGCTGGTCGTCGGGGTGGTGGCGGGGCTGGCCCTGCTGCTGACCGCGTTCGCCAAGCGCCGCAGGTCGCGGACGTCCCCGGCGCTGCTCGCGGTGGCGGCCGGGCTGCTCTACGGCTTGCAGGACGCGCTGACCCGGGTGAGCGGCGAGCGCTTCTCGGAGGGCGGCTGGTCGGGCCTGCTGACGTCGTGGCAGCCGTACGCGGTGCTCGTGCTCGGGGTGACGGGCCTGCTGCTGGTGCAGAGCGCCTTCGAGACGGGGCCGCTGCGGATGTCGCTGCCCGCGCTGACGGCCGCCCAGCCGCTGGCCGGGATCGCCTGCGGGATCGGGTTCCTGGGCGACCAGGTGCGGACGGACGCGGGCGCGCTGGCCTGGCAGGCCGCGGGGCTCGCGGCGATCGTGACGGGCATCGTGCTGCTCGGGCTGCATCCGGCGATGCCGGAGGGCCCGGTGCGGCGCGGTGCGCACAGCCTTCAGCGGCACTGAGCGCGGGCGGTGCTGTTGGATGGCCCGCATGAATCCTTCTGACGAGATCCTGGACATCGTGGACGAGAACGATGTGGTCGTCGGGCAGGCCCCGCGCGGTGAGGCGACCGCCCGGGGCCTGCGCCACCGGTGCGTGTTCATCGAGGCGCGGGACGCGGAGGGCCGGGTCTTCGTGCACCGCAGGACCGCGACGAAGCTGGTGTTCCCCTCGCACTACGACATGTTCGTCGGCGGGGTGGTCGGCGCGGGCGAGAGCTACGACGAGGCGGCGCTCAGGGAGGCCGAGGAGGAGCTGGGCGTCTCGGGGCTGCCGCGCCCGGAGCCGCTGTTCAAGTTCCTGTACGAGGACGAGGGCGGCCACCACACCTGGTGGTCGGCGGTCTACCGGGTCAGGTGCGAACTTCCGGTGAACCCGCAGGTGGAGGAGGTCGCCTGGCACACCTTCCTGGACGACGCCGAGCTGGAGCGGCGGATCGGTGACTGGCTGTGGGTGCCGGACGGGCTGGACTGCTACCGGCGCCTGCGGGCGTTCCGGGCAGCCGCCTGAGCCGGTCGGAAGCGAACATAAAAGCGGGGATAAGGTCCACAAGTGAACGAATTTGTACAGAGCATGCGGCTGTGGTTCGCGCCGGAGCGCGTCCGCGCCGAGGGCGAGACTCCGGACTACCGCTTCTCGCTCGCCAACGAGCGGACCTTCCTCGCCTGGATCCGGACGGCGCTGGCCCTGATCGGCGGGGGCTTCGCGGTCGACCAGTTCCTGCCGGAGCTGTCCCGGGCGGTGCGCACGGGGCTGGCGCTCGCGCTCCTCGCGGCCGGTGTGCTGTGCGCGCTGCGGGCGGTCAACCACTGGGTGCGGTGCGAGCGGGCGATGCGGCGCGGCGAGGACCTGCCCGTCTCGCGTTTCCCGACGCTGCTGAGCATCGCCGTCGCCGTGGTGGCGGTCGCGATGGTGGTGGTGGTCCTCTTCGGCTGGGAGGGCCGGTGACCGCCGGGGAGCGCGACCCGGGGCTCCAGCCGGAGCGGACCCGGCTGGCGTGGCGGCGTACGACCCTGTCGTGCACCGTGGCCGCGGTGCTGGCCGTGCGGCAGACGCTGCACGGCGGGGCGACGGACACGGCGGTCATCGCGCTGTCGCTGAGCGCCCTGGCCTGGCTGGGGTTCCTGTGGGTCGCGAACCGCAGGGTGCAGAGCATGGGCGGCGCCCGCCCGCGCCCCCTGGAGGCGGCGAGCGCGATCACGGCCGCCGCGTGCACCGTGGCGCTGGCGGTGTTCGCGGCGGCGATGCTGGTCTGAGGGCGGGGCCGCCGGTCAGCCCTCGGGCGCGTCCCAGTTCACGGTGACGACGATCTTGCCGCGGGTCCGGCCCTCCGCGTTGAGCCGCTGGGCCGCCGCCGTCTCGGCCAGCGGGAAGACCCGGTCGACGTGGACGGTGACGATGCCCTGCTCGGCCAGTTCCGCGAGGTGCGCGAGGTCGGCGGCGTCGGGCCGGACGAACGCGTACCGGCCGCCGTACGAGAAGACCTCGGTGTCCACGATGGAGGCGAGCCGTCCGTCGGGGGCCAGGGTCTCGGCGGAGGCGCGCAGGGCGTCCCCGCCCACCGTGTCGAAGGCGGCGTCGATGCCGTCGGGGGCCAGGGCCCGCAGCCGGTCCGCCAACCCGTCCCCGTACGCCACGGGCTCCGCGCCGAGCGTGCGCAGGTGGTCGTGGTTGCGTTCGCTCGCGGTGCCGATGACGCGGCAGCCCGCGTGCCGGGCGAGCTGGACGGCGAGCGAGCCGACGCCGCCCGCCGCCGCGTGGACCAGGACGGTCTCGCCCTCCCGGACGCGCAGGGTGCGGTGGAGCACCTGGTAGGCGGTGAGCCCGGCCAGGGGCAGGCCCGCCGCCTCCTCGAAGCTCAGGCGCAGGGGCTTGCGCGCGAGGGTGCGCACGGGCGCGGCCACGTACTCGGCGAAGGTCCCCCGGCTCAGGAAGTCCTCGCGCACGTAGCCGATGACCTCGTCGCCGACCGCGAACTCGTCCACGGCGACACCGGGCTGGACCACGACCCCGGAGACGTCCCAGCCGGGGATCACCGGGAAGACCGTGTCCAGCATGCCGTCGAGCCTGCCTTCCCGGGTCGCGCGGTCGACCGGGTTCACGGCGGCGGCCCGGACCTTGACCAGGACGGTGTCGGGACCCACTTTCGGGTCCGGCCGCTCGCCGTATTCGAGGACGTCCTCGTCGCCGAATCTGCTGTAACTGATCGCCTTCATGCCTCGACCCTCGCGTCGGGCCGGGGCGCCCGCAACTCAGCCGCGGGTCACCAGCGCGGGATCGACGGGGTCCGCCAGTCCGGCTCGGCCTTCCGCATCGCGGCGGCGTCGTCGCGTTCGCGCATGGAGCCGTCGTCGTCCAGCCAGCGCCGGTGCAGCGCGGCGAGGCGGTCCCGGTCGAGCTCGACACCGAGGCCGGGGGCGTCCGAGACGGTGAGGCGGCCGTCCTCGAAGACGTGGCGGGCGGTGATGACGTCCTCGGTCTGCCAGGGGTAGTGGCTGTCGCAGGCGTAGTCCAGGTTGGGGACGGTGGCCGCGACGTGCGTCATCGCGGCGAGGCTGATCCCCAGGTGGGTGTTGGAGTGCATCGAGAGCCCGACGCCGTGCAGGCGGCAGATCGCGGCGAGCTCGCGGGTGCGGTGCAGCCCGCCCCAGTAGTGGTGGTCGGACAGGACGACCTGGACGGCGTCCCGGGCGAACGCCTCGGGGACCTCGGCGAGCGTGGTGACGCACATGTTGGTGGCCAGCGGGACGTCCGTGGCGGCCGAGACGGCGGCCATCGCGTCCGTGCCGCTCGCCGGGTCCTCCAGGTATTCGAGGACGTCCTTCAGCCGCTCGGCGACGTACAGCGAAGTCTCCGCGGACCAGGCGCCGTTGGGGTCCAGGCGCAGCGGCTGCCCGGGGAACGCCTCGGCGAGCGCGCGGACGGCGGCGATCTCCTCGTCGGGCGGGAACACGCCGCCCTTGAGCTTGAAGGAGGAGAAGCCGTGGTCGCGGGCGAACCGGCGGGCCTGGGCCACCACTCCGGCCGGGTCGAGGGCCGCGCCCCAGCCGTCGCGCTCCCCGCCCTCCGGGTGGGCGGCCCAGCGGTAGAAGAGGTACGCGCTGTACTCGACCCGGTCGCGCACCTTGCCGCCGAGCAGCGCGTGCACGGGGAGCCCGACGGCCTTGCCGAGCGCGTCCAGGCAGGCCACCTCGAAGCCGGAGACCACGGAGAGCCGCAGCTTGTCCGCGGTCTGGACGCCGCGCAGCCCGCCCGCGTCGACGCGCTCGTCGGCCGCCCGTGAGTCGCCGCACACCTCGTCGGCCAGGGCGAAGAGCCCGTTCACATCGCTGACCGGGCGTCCGGGCAGCGCGTCGGCCAGGGGCCTCGCGAGCTCCAGGTACTTGCCGTCGCCGTAGGTCTCCCCGATTCCGGTGACCCCGCCCCGGGTGACGACCTCCACGACGAGCCGGGGGGTGTACGGCTGGTGGACGCCCTGGGTGTTGAGCAGGGGCGGGTCGGCGATGAGGATCGGGGTCAGCCGGACTTCGTCGATGAGCAGCGCGGTATCCATACGTGAACCCTATTCAGGGATGCGACCGAGCACCAGGGGTGGGGCGGTTCCGGGGCCGGAGACCCCAGAACCGGTTCCGGGCACGCACTGGACGACATACCGACTGGTCGGCATCATGAGAGCGACCGTTCGCCCACCCCGGAGGTACGCACGATGAGCCACGTCCATCCGCCAGGTCTCGATCTCGACCGGCTGCGCGGACACCTGGACCGCGAGCGCCCGGGACTGGTGGGCGGACCGCTCGACGCACGCGTCGTGGAGGGCGGCCGGTCGAACCTGACCTACCTGGTCACCGACGGAACCGGCCGCTGGGTCGTCCGCCGTCCTCCGCTGGGGCACGTCCTGGCCACCGCGCACGACATGAAGCGCGAGCACCGGGTGATCAGCGCCCTGCACCCGACGGCGGTCCCGGTCCCCGAGCCCCTCCTGCTCTGCGAGGACGACGCGGTCATCGGCGCGCCGTTCTACGTCATGGAGTACGTGGAGGGCACCCCCTACCGCACGGCGGAGCAGCTGGCCCCGCTCGGACCGGAGCGGACCCGCGCCGCGGTGCTCGCCCTGGTCGACACGCTGGTCGAGCTGCACGCCGTGGACCCCGAGGCGGTCGGGCTCGGCGACTTCGGACGTCCCGAGGGCTTCCTCGACCGGCAGCTGCGCCGCTGGGGGAAGCAGCTGGCCGCCTCCCGGAACCGCGAGCTGCCCGGCATCGAGGAGCTGCACGCGGCGCTCGGCCGCGAGCTGCCCGTCTCCCCCGCGCCCGCCGTGGTGCACGGCGACTACCGCCTGGACAACGCGCTGATCGGCCCGGACGACGAGATCAAGGCCGTCCTCGACTGGGAGATGTCCACGCTCGGCGACCCGCTCACCGACCTCGGGCTGCTCGTCATGTACAGCTCCGACCTGGGGCTGCCGGAGTCGCCGGTCTCCACGACCAGCGGCGCGCCCGGCCACCCCTCCCCCGCCGAGCTGATCGAGCGCTACGCGGCCCGCTCCGGCCGCGACACCTCGGCCATCTCCTGGTACACGGCGTTCGCCTGGTTCAAGCTCGCCGTGATCCTGGAGGGCATCCACTACCGCTACACCCTGGGCCAGACCGTCGGCGGCGGCTTCGACCGCATCGGCGATCTCGTCCCCGTCTTCATCGAGCACGGCCTCACCACCCTCCAGGAAGGCTGATCCCCCATGGACTTCGCATTCGACGCCCGTACCGAGGAGCTGCGCACCCGGCTCCTCGCCTTCATGGACGAGCACGTCTACCCGGCCGAGCGGATCGCGGACGAGCAGCGGGCCGAGCTGGACTCGCCGTGGCAGACCCCGCGCATCGTGGAGGAGCTGAAGGCACAGGCCCGCGCGCAGGGCCTGTGGAACCTCTTCCTGCCGGGCACGGAGCACGGGGCCGGGCTGAGCAACCTGCAGTACGCGCCGCTGGCGGAGATCCTGGGCCGCTCGCCGCGGCTGGCGCCCACGGCGACGAACTGCGCGGCGCCGGACACCGGGAACATGGAGGTGCTGGCCGAGTTCGGCACGGACGAGCAGAAGAAGCGGTGGCTGGAACCGCTGCTGGCCGGGGAGATCCGGTCGGCCTTCGCGATGACGGAGCCGGAGGTCGCCTCCTCGGACGCGACCAACATCGAGACCCGGATCACCCGTGACGGCGGCGACTACGTCATCAACGGCCGCAAGTGGTACATCTCCGGTGCGATGAACCCGGACTGCGAGATCTTCATCGTGATGGGCAAGACGGACCCGGACGGCGCGGACATCCGCCGCCAGCAGTCGCAGATCCTGGTGCCCCGGGACACCCCCGGTCTCACGGTGAAGCGCGCCATGCAGGTCTACGGCTACGAGGACCACTGGCACGGCGGGCACGCGGAGGTCGTCTTCGAGGACGTGCGCGTCCCGGCGTCCAACCTGATCGGGGAGGAGGGCGGCGGCTTCGCCATCGCCCAGGCGCGGCTGGGTCCGGGGCGCATCCACCACTGCATGCGGCTCATCGGCATGGCGGAACGGGCGATCGAGCTGATGTGCCGGCGCGCGGTCTCGCGTACCGCCTTCGGCAAGCCGCTCGCCCAGCAGGGCGTCGTGCAGAACTGGATCGCGGACGCCCGGGTCACCGTCGAGCAGCTGCGGCTGCTGGTGCTGAAGACGGCCTGGCTGATGGACACCGTCGGCAACCGGGGCGCGCACACCGAGATCCAGTCCATCAAGATCGCCACCCCGCGCGCGGTGGTCGCCATCCTCGACCAGGCGGTGCAGCTGCACGGCGCGGGCGGGGTGAGCCAGGACTTCCCGCTCGCCGAGCTGTGGGCCTCGGCCCGCACGCTGCGCCTGGCGGACGGCCCGGACGAGGTGCACCAGCGCTCGCTGGCCCGGCGGGAGATCAAGCAGTACCTGTAGCGCCTCAGTAGCCGCCGGACGGTACGTGGTCGGCCAGGGCCAGTTCGCGGGCGAAGGCCCGGACCCGCAGCAGGGTGCGGGCCAGCAGCCGGACCGGGAGGGGGCGGTGCGGGCCGTAGGCCGCGGTCCACAGGACGGGGATGCGGGTGGAGCTCTGGATGTGCGCCATGAATCCAGCTTGACCCCGGCCCGGGAGGCGGTCCAACAGATGGATTCGCTGGGAGCCATCGATAGCGTAGATGCATGGAGATACGCCAGCTCCGCCACTTCATGGCGGTGGTCACGCACGGCAGCTTCACCGCGGCCGCCCGCGCCGAGCTGATCGTGCAGTCGGCGCTGAGCACGTCCGTGCGCAACCGGGAACGGGAACTGGGCGCCGAGCTCTTCGACCGCACCGGCCGCCGGGTCGTCCTCACCGAGGCGGGCCGGGCGCTGCTGCCCGCCGCGCGCACTGTGCTCGCGGGCACGGACGCCGCCAGGGACGCGGTGGCGGCCGTGTCGGGGCTGGCCACCGGGCGGGTCCGCGTCGGCACGATCCAGACGCTGACCTGCGTCGACCTGGCCGCCGAGCTCGCGGCGTTCCACCGGCTGTGGCCCGGGGTGCAGATCTCGCTGCGCGAGGCGACGACGCCGGAGCTGGTGGCCGCGGTGCGTGCCGGGGAGCTGGACCTCGCCTTTCTGGCGCCGGACGCCGCCGCACTGCCGGAGGGCATCACCGCGTTCGCCACCTGGTACGAGGAACTGGTGCTGATCACCGCGCCCGGGCACCCTCTCGCGACGGCGGGGCGCACGCTGATCAAGGATCTCGCCGACGAGCCGTTCGTGGACTTCCGGGCGGGCACCGGCCTGGAGACGGCGGTGCGCAGGCTGGCCGCGCACTGCGGTCTGGAGCGCCGGATCACCTGTGACGTCACGCAGATCCGGCTGCTGGTCGACCTCGTCCGGGCGGGTATCGGGGTGGCGATCGTGCCGCGCCGGATCGGCGAGGACGCGGGGCTGCCGTGCGTGACCATCCGGCAGCCCGAGCCGGGCCGGACGGTGCTGCTGGTGGGCCGGGCGCCCCGGCCGCGCAACCCGGCGGCGGAGGCGCTGCTCGACCGCCTGTGCGGCCGGGAGCCCGTTACGGCCTGAGCGCCCGCAGCAGCAGGTCGGCGAGGTGGTCGGCGACCTCCTGCGGGGTGAGGGGGCCGTCCGGGCGGTACCAGGTCGACAGGTGGTGGACCGAGCCGAAGTGGTAGTCCACGATCAGGTCCGCCGGGGTGGCGGTGGAGAAGACACCGCTGCGCTGGCCCTCCTCGACCAGGGCGCGGAAGCGCTCGTGGTAGCGCCGCCGCTCGCCCCGTACCTGCTTGTTCTTCTCCGGGCTCAGGTGGTGCATGGAGCGGAAGAAGATCGAGGCGTCGTCCAGGTTCTCGATGGTGGTGACGACGACGTCGGCCGCCGCGTCGCGCAGCCGCTGCTCGATGGGCGCCTCGGCGTTCGCGAAGGCGTCGAGCCGTTCCTGCTGGAGGCGCAGCACCCGGGCGTACACCTCCTGGAGCAGGTCCTCCTTGGAGCCGAAGTAGTGGTACAGCGCTCCCTTGGTGACTCCGGCCGCCTCCACGATCTCCTGCACCGAGGTGCGGTCGTAGCCCTGCTCGGCGAAGAGCCGGGTGGCGGCGGCCAGCAGTCGCTGCGGGACGGGGGTGCCGCTCCCGTCCGTCTCCTTGGCCATAGCCGCCGCCTTCCTTCCGTGCGTACGCGTATGTCTGTCCTAGCGGGCTGAACGCAGTTCCCGCCTGAGGATCTTCCCACTTGCCGTCTTGGGCAGCTCGGCCAGGATCTCGACCTCGCGCGGGTACTTGTAGGCGGCGAGCCGTTCCTTGCAGTACGCGCCCAGCTCGTCCGGCTCCACGGACGCGCCCGGACGCAGGCTGACGTAGGCCCGGACGGTCTCGCCCCGGTAGGCGTCGGGCACGCCGACGACGGCGGCCTCGCGGACGGCCGGGTGCGTGTAGAGGACGTCCTCCACCTCGCGGGGCCACACCTTGAACCCGGAGGCGTTGATCATGTCCTTCTTGCGGTCGACCACGTAGAGCCAGCCCTCGCGGTCCATGAAGCCGATGTCGCCGGTGCGCAGCTCGCCGTCGGGGAAGGCGGCCGCGGTGGCCTCGGGCAGTCCCCAGTAGCCGGAGACGACCTGCGGGCCGCGCACCGCGATCTCGCCCTGCTCCCCGAAGGGCACCTCGGCGCCGTTCTCGTCCAGGATGCGGACGACGGTGTCCGGCCCGGGCACGCCGACCGAGAGGGTCCCGGAGACCGGGTCGACGGGCGCCTCGCGCTCCGGGGGCACGGAGGCGCAGGGCGCGGTGCACTCGGTGAGCCCGTAGCCGTTGCGTATGTACGGGCCGAAGCCCGCCCGGAACTTCTCCACGAGCGCGGGCGGCAGCGGCGCGCCGCCGGAGGAGATGACCTGGAACGACGCGAAGTGCCCGCGCGTCACGCCGGGGGTCGCGGCCAGCGCCATGAAGGCGGTGGAGGGCCCGACGGTGTACGCGGGGCGGTGCTCGGCGAAGGCGTCGAGGACGACCCCGGGGTGGAAGCGGTAGGCGAGGACGAGGGTGCCCGCGTTGGTGAGGCAGGCGGCCAGCTGGCACACCATGCCGGTGATGTGGAAGAGCGGGGCGAGCGCGAAGTAGGCGGCGCCCTCGGGGACGGGGTGGCCGGTGCGCTGGCGTTCGGCGTTGACCATGATGTTGCCGTGGGAGTTCAGGGCGCCCTTGGGGGTGCCGCTGGTCCCGGAGGTGTAGCTGATCAGCGCGGTGTCGGCGGCGGTGAGCTCCCGTCCGGCGGGGGCGGCGAGGCCCTGGCGGGCGACGGCGACCAGGTCGTCGGCGTCCGCGGCGGCGGGCAGCCGCTCGAAGTTCAGCACCCGCTCGTCGTTCTTCGTCTGGAGGTCCAGCTCGCAGGCGGTGACCGCGATCCGGACGGCGGGCGCGGCCGCGGCGGTGTCCCGGAGATAGGCCTCCCAGGCCCGGTCCGAGCAGATCAGGGCGGTGACCTGGGCGTCCTTGAGTACGTGGCCGACCTCGGCGGACTTGTACATCGGGTTGAGCGGCACGACGGTGGCGCCGGCCTTCCAGGCGCCGAGGAGCGCGAGGACGAACTGCGGGGAGTTCTGGAGCATGATCGCGACCCGGTCGCCGCGTTCCAGGCCCCGGGCGGCGAGGTGTCCGGCCACGGAGTCGGAGAGCTCGTCCGTCTCGCGGTAGCTGAGGCGGCCGTCGAAGTAGGCGAGCGCCGGGTGGTCCGGGGTGCGGTCCACGGACGCGCGGAAGGCGTGCACCAGGGTCTCGGCGGGGTGGACGGGGGCCCGCTGGGCCTCGCTGAGCAGCGGGAGCCAGGGCTTCGCCGCGTAGATGGAATCGGTCATGCTCCGGTCTCCTCCCAGGTGCGCTGGAGGCGGTTCATGCCGCGGATCCAGCGGTCGGTGTCGGCGGCCCTGGCCTCGTAGTAGCCGGCGACCTCGGGGTGCGGCAGGACCAGGAAGCGGTCCTCGGCCATGGCGTCGAACAGGGCGTCCGCGACGGCCTCGGGCTCGATGGCGCCGGGGGCGAGGACGAGCTCGCCGGCCGTTCCGGCGGCGGTGAGCATGTCCGTGCGCACGCCCTGCGGGCAGATCGCGTGGACCTTGACGCCCCGGTGCCGGTAGGTGAGCGACAGCCACTCCGCGAAGGCGACCGCGCCGTGCTTGGAAACGCTGTACGGGGCGGCGCCGATCATGGTCAGCAGCCCGGCGGCGGAGGCGGTGGAGACGAACCGGCCGCTGCCGCGTTCCAGCCAGTCCGGGAGGAGCGCGCGGGCCGCCCGGACGTGGGCCATCACGTTGACGTCCCAGGCCGCGGCCCAGACCTCCTCGTCGGCCATCGGGTCGCCCGGAGAGGCGAGCCCCGCGTTGGCGCAGTACACGTCGATGGTGCCGTCCAGGGCGTCCCGGGCGGCTGCCACGATCCGGGAGGCGTCCCCGGCGACCGGGATCGCGCCGGTCTCCTCGGCGAGCGCCGCGATCCGGGACGCGTCGAGGTCGTTGACGACGACCCGTGCGCCTTCGGCGGCGAATCTGCGGGCGAGGGCGGCGCCGATGCCGCCTCCGGCCCCGGTGACCACTACGCCGGCACCCTGCACCGTACTCATCGCTCTCGCACCTCTCAGCCGACTGCACGGGCAGACTAACCAGTCGGTATGTCGTGTGGGAAGGGGTGGCGCAAGGGAAAGGGAAGGCGTGGCGGCGTCCCGTCGGCCACTCCCGGCGCGGCGGCCCCGTCCGACACGTTCCCCCGGGCCCCTCGGCGCGCTAGCGTGCGTGACCATGACACTCGTCGCGATCTTGGAGGTAGCCGAATGAGCCTGTCCAGGCGTGGTTTGCTGACCGCCGGCGGTGCGATGGGAGCCCTCGCGGCCACGGCCGCTTCGGCCGGACCCGCGGCGGCCGGTACGTCGCGGGGCAAGGGCCGCGGACACGGCAACGGGCCGGGCGTCCGCACCGGCTTCGACCGCCTGGCGGCGGACGGCTACGCCCTGCTGGAGGGGCAGCGCGTCGGCGTCGTCACCAACCCGACCGGGATCACGTCCGACGTCCGGCACATCGTGGACGTGATGCACCCGGACGACCGGGTGGACCTCACCGCCGTCTTCGGCCCCGAGCACGGCTTCCGGGGCACCGCGCAGGCGGGCGGTTCCGAGGGACGCTACGACGACCCGGCGACCGGGCTGCCGGTCTACGACACGTATCTGAAGAGCGGTCAGGCGCTCGCGGACATCTTCACGGCGTCCGGCGTGGACACGATCGTCTTCGACATCCAGGACGCGGGTGCCCGCTTCTACACGTACATCTGGACGCTGTACGACTGCATGGAGGCGGCGGCGCTCGCGGGCAAGAGGTTCGTCGTGCTGGACCGGCCGAACCCGGTGTCCGGGCGGGCGGCGCTCGGTCCGGTGCTCGACCCGGCGTTCGGCACGTTCGTGGGGCGCCGGGAGATCTCCCAGGCGCACGGCATGACGGTGACCGAGCTCGCGCTGCTGTTCAACGGGGAGTTCCTGAAGGCCCGCCCGGCCGAGCTGGAGATCGTGAAGATGACGGGGTGGTCGCGCTCCGACTTCTTCGACGCGTCGGGGCTGCCGTGGGTGCCGCCGAGCCCCAACATGCCGACGCCCGACACGGCCCTCGTGTATTCCGGCACGTGCCTCTTCGAGGGGACGAACCTCTCCGAGGGGCGGGGCACGACGCGCCCGTTCGAGCTGCTGGGCGCGCAGGGCATCGACCATGCGTGGGCGGACGCGGCCAACGCGCTGGAGCTGCCCGGAGTGGCGTTCCGCGAGGCGTACTTCGCGCCGACGTTCTCCAAGTTCCAGGGCGTCACGGTGGGCGGGGTGCAGGTGCACGTCCAGGACCGCGAGGTCTTCGACCCGGTGCGTACGGGGATCGCGCTGCTGATCACCGCGAAGCGGACGTGGAGCGGGTTCGCGTGGCGGTCGGACAACTGGATCGACAAGCTGACGGGCAACACCCGGGTGCGGACGATGATCGACGCGGGGGCGGACCTGGACGAGGTCGTGGGCGCGTGGGCGGATGACCTCGCGAAGTTCCGGGCCGTCCGGAAGCGGTATCTGCAGTACCGGTGAGCATGCGGGCGGGCCCGCGCGCGTGTCGCCTGTGCGCGCGGGCCCGCGAGTGGGCTACCGGTGTGCCGGGAACTCCACCACCTGCTGGTACGTCGGGCGGTTCTGCCAGTGGATGGCCTTCTGGGAGATGCCGCCCAGCGCACGGTGGACGATCGAGTCCGTGCACCACTGGTCGCCGGCCTCGCAGGTGACGTCGGCCGGGTAGACCTCGGCCGCCGGCACCGCCGCCGCCTCCTTCAGCGAGGCCAGCAGCGCCGAACGACAGGCGCTCAGGTCGCCGCCCCCGCAGTACGCCTTGGCCAGCGGCCCCTTGACCGGCTGCCCGAGCACCTGGCGCAGGTCCTTGTCGGCGAAGCCCCACCAGCCGTACTGGAAGGCCGAACCGCTGTGCGCCCCGCTCGGCCCGTGGCTGGCGGCCGGGGACTCGTCGGTGGCGAGGTTCGCGGTGAGCGCCCCGTACAGGTCGTCACCGAGACCGGGCCGGAACTCCGCCTCGATCAGCCGCGGCCACCAGGCGTCCATGATCCGGACCGCGTCGGCGTGCCCGTACGTGTGCGAGCCGGGGCTCGTCTCCTTGCGCTGGGCGCCCGACGCGCGCCAGGAGTCCAGCTGCTGGACCACCGCGTTCAGGTCCGGATCGGTGACCGGCTGGGAGCGGATGACCTTCAGCAGTTCGGGCAGCAGCTGTTCGCCGCGCAGGTCGGTGAGGGCCGCGTCCGCCATGGCCCGGGTCAGCGAGGCGCGGGTGACGCCGCCCTCGGCGACGAGCCCGGAGACCCGGTCGTCCAGCAGGTCGCCCCGGTGCACCGCGCTGAGCCCGAAGCCCGAGGCGGCGTACCCCTCGGCCTGCTTGTTGTTCCAGGAGATGTAGTAGTCCTGGCCGCTGGAGTGCGGGTGCTCGGCGAAGGCGGTGTACGAGGCGGTGTTGGCGGCCGGGTCGTAGCCCTGCCACTCGTACGCCTTCTCGGCGCGGATCGGGAGCGCCGGGTCGACTCCGGACGGGCGCACCGGGTTCATCCCGCTGTTGTAGTAGGCGGCGGTGCGGGAGTCGGCGTAGAACCAGTTGAAGGCGTAGTCGATGTTGCTCGCCGCCTGCTGGAAGGAGGCCGCGTCGGTGACGTACGCCGGGTCGTTGAGCATCTGGAAGCCGATGATCGAGTCGGCCTCGTGCCGGTAGGTGGAGCGGAGCGTGGTGTACGCGACGGGCTTGCCGCCCACGGTGGCCCGGTGGGTGACGATGCCGTAGTTCGTGCGCCACACCTGCATGCGGTACGAGCCCTTGGCGGTGGAGTCCGCGACGGTGGGCTTCCAGGAGTTGGTCTTCTCCATCTTCTCCATCGCGGTGCAGGTGCCGCGGTAGAGGTAGTGCGCGGAGTCCTTGGTCGGAGTGGAGCCGTCGGGCTCGCAGAGGTCGACGGCGTAGGTGTCGGTGATGTCCTGGCCCGCCGAGGTGGCGCTCCAGGCGTAGTCCTGGCCCCGGCCCATCTGGATGTACATCCCGACACCGGCGAAGGAGACGCCGCGCGCGCTGATGCCGGGGCCCTGGAGCTCCTGGAGCATCATCAGCTGCGGGGCGAAGTAGCCGGTCTGCGGCCCGAACACGGCGACCGGGTGCCCGCTCGCGGTGCTTCTGCCGGACACCAGCAGGGCGTTGGACATCCCGCGCTTCTGGGCGCCGGAGCCGGACCCGGGCAGCGAGCCCTCCGGGATGACGCCGTCGTCGAAGACGCCCTGCGCCTTCTTGAGTGCGGAGGGCGCCTTTACGGGGGCCTTCACCCCCGTGCCCGCGGAGCCGGTGCGGTCGTAGATCAAGGGTTCGGCGGTGACCGAGCCCCGGTCCGGGAGGGCGGTGCCGACGGCCTTGTCGGGCTTGTCGGCGTACGGGAAGGAGGTGCCGTCGTGGATGGTGAGCACGGCCTCGGGGTCGTTGCGCTGGCGGAACGACTCCCACACCTTCGTGCCCTCGGCGACCCCGTACTTCTGCTGCGCGGAGAGCAGCGACAGCGCCGCCTGCACCTCGCCGCCGCCCCCGCCGCCGAACTGGCCGCCGACGACCGAGGCGATGGAGATCAGGTCGGTGAGCTTGAAGGGCTGGATCTCACCGATGTTGGTGATGGAGTCGATCTTGCCGGTCAGGACGTACTCGCCGGGGAAGTAGCGGCCGTCCTTCGACTTCTTGCGGTAGGCGTTGATGCCGTCCACGTACGCCTGCGCATCGGCCATGGCCTGTTCGCCCCTGGCGCCCTCATGGGTCCTGATGTATTCGACCTGGGCCTCCAGGTCGGCCTCGGTGTACGGGGCCTGCGGCCAGAACTGCTGCTCCAGGCCCTGGTTGGCGAGGGCGCCGCCCGCGAACGAGGTCAGCTCGCCGCGCCCGATGTGCCGGAAGAGGTCCATCAGCCACAGCCGGTCCTGCCCGGCCGCGTACCCGGCGCCGAACTCGGTGCCGTAGCGCGTGGTGCCCTTGATGTGCGGGACGCCGGAGGACTTGTCCCGGGTGATCGTGACGTCGTCGCGCGGTGAGGTGACGGACTCGACCTGGTCCTTCGGGACGCCGAACGAGGCGTCGTTGAAGAAGTCGGTGAGCTTCTGGTCGGTGAGGCCGGTGTGCCCGGCGACCAGGCCGTCGTAGCGGTCGAGCTGGTCGTCGCTGTGCGCGGGGTGGGTGCCGAACGCCTTGTTGCCCAGGATCTCGACCAGGGTGGCGTTGCCGTTCTCGCCGGGCGGCAGGATGTCGTCGCACTGCCCCTGGCAGTAGTCGGGGACGGGGTCCGCCTCGGCGGCGCCCGCGTGGGGAGCGGCGGCGAGCAGCGACGTACCGAGGGCGAGAGCCGCGGCGAGGGCGGCGGCTCTGGTGGTACCTGTGCGGGTCATACGGGTGCGTGGGGGCATGCGTACTCCTCCGAGAGGCCGATGCGCGGCAGGTTACTGGCGGTATGACCGGCCGGTAAGATGAACATCGGTCACCTTTTCCGAATCACCACATGCCGCCGGATTCTGTGCGGCGTCTCACCTTTCGGACGCTCCGGCCCTTGGATGGAGCCGATCCGGGCAGTCGTACGTCCATCCCCTGACGCCGAAGTACGGGCGACGGAGTACGAGCGACGGAGGTGGCGGCTCAATGGCCGGTTTCCGGAGTCTGGCGAGACAGGTCCGCGACCCGGGAAGCGATCTGGCGCTGCGGCGGTACTCGCTGCGCAAGTGCCTGGAGCGCTTCGCCCCTTACGGGCACCGGGCGACCTGGGACCATCTGTGCGCACGGCACGGCATAGCCCCCGAGGACCGGGCCCCCGACCCGGTGCGCCTGGTGCGGGCACTGGACGAGCTGGAGCGGGCCCGCACGGTCTGGCTCGGTTACGAGGCGGGGTTCGCGGAGCGCCGCAGGCGCGAGAAGCACCGGGGGCTGCGCCGGCCCGGCGCCCTCGACGACTGGCACCGGCGCACCTGGGGCGGCAACGGCGTCGCGCGCTGCGACGACCCGGCGGTCCACCCCTCCGCCCCGCTCGCCGAGGTGCTGGCCCGGCTGATCTCGGCCCTGGAGGCGGAGCCCGGCGCCGGCTGCCCGGTGTGCGGCAGGACCAGGATCACCTGGCGGCACGACCTGGACAGCGAGCCGTGGTCGGGCCCGGTCTGCACCGGCTGCGGGATCGTGGTGCCACAGCCGGCCCTCACCCCGGCGGCCCTGGCGCGGGCCCGTCGCGACCGGGCGGGCGAGCTGGCGACGGTGGCCTGACGCGCGGGCGGGCGGCCCGCCGCGCGCGGACCGCCCGGCACGCGGCGGTCAGCAGCAGCGCTCGGCGGTCTCCGCCGGCCCGTGGCTCACCGGTGCGCGGTCCGCCTTGCGCTCCGGCATCAGGCGCGAGCCGCTGATCTTCTCGCCGTTGATGTCGTCCGGGTTGGACAGGACGCAGGTCTCCAGCGAGAGGCAGCCGCAGCCGATGCAGTCGGTGAGGTGGTCGCGGAGCCGGCCCAGCTGCTTGATCCGGTCGTCCAGCTCGGAGCGCCAGGCGTGCGAGAGCCGCGCCCAGTCGTCGCGGTTCGGGGTGCGCTCCTCGGGGAGTTCGGCCAGCGCCTCGCGGATGGTGGCCAGCGGGATGCCCACCCGCTGGGCCGCGCGGACGAAGGCGACCCGGCGCAGGGCGTCCCTGCTGTAACGGCGCTGGTTGCCGCTGGTGCGGCGGCTGCTGATCAGGCCCTTGGCCTCGTAGAAGTGCAGGGCCGACACGGCGGCGCCGCTGCGCGCGGAGAGCTGGCCGACGGTGAGTTCATGAAGTGTCTGCGGGATCTGGGGCACCCGTCGAAGCCTACGTGCCCCACCGCGCCCCGGTCCGTCGTTGACAGGAACGCAACCGCGCACGATGCTGAGCAAGCGCTTAGACAGTGCGCGACGGATGGTCGGCAGAGCGGAAGGCAGGGAGCAGGGACATGGCTGAGCCGAGGGTCTTCGAGTCCGCGCAGGAGCTGCGCGACGGTGTGGGCGAGCAGCTGGGGTACAGCGACTGGCTGGAGGTCGACCAGAAGCGGATCGACCTGTTCGCCGACGCCACCGGTGACCACCAGTGGATTCACGTGGACCCGGAGAAGGCGGCGGCCGGCCCGTTCGGGAAGACCATCGCGCACGGCTATCTGACGCTGTCGCTGCTGCCGGTGCTCGTTCCGCAGGTGATGGCGGTCGAGGGCGCGAAGATGGGCATCAACTACGGCACCAACAAGGTCCGCTTCCCCTCCCCCGTGCCCGTCGGCTCCCGGGTGCGCGCGACGGCCGTCCTGAAGAGCGTCGAGGAGGCGGGCGGCGGCGTGCAGATCACCGCCCTCGTGACGGTCGAGCGCGAGGGCGGTGACAAGCCGGCCTGCGTCGCGGAGTCGGTGTCGCGCTACTACTTCTGAGCCCGCGCCCGCGTGCGTACGCGAACGCCCCCGGCCCCGCGAAGGGCCGGGGGCGCGACCGCGCTCAGCGCCCGGCGGCGACCATCCGCAGCACCAGGCCGGCGTACAGCTCGGCGACCTCGTCCGGCGTCCGGCTGCCCTGCGCGTTGAACCAGCGCGCCACGTCGATGCAGAGCGACAGCACCGCGAGCGTGGTGCCCGGCACGTCCGGTACGTCGAACTCACCGGAGGCGACGCCCTCGCCGATGATCCGGCGCACCACCGCGTCGGTCCTGCGGCGCAGCGCGATGATCTCGGTGCGGTGCTCCTCGCCGAGCGCGTCCAGCTCGTACTGGACCACGCGGGCGGTGGTGTGACGTTCGGCGTGCCAGCGGACGAAGGAGCGCACGGCGGTGGCGAGCCGTTCGGCGGCCGTGCCGTCGCTGTCGGCGGCCGCCTCCAGTACGGCCAGGGCCCGGTCGTGGCCGATCCGGCTGATCCGGTGGAGCAGCTCTTCCTTCGTCTTGTAGTGGATGTAGAGCGCGGCGGGGCTCATTCCGGCGCGGCCCGCGATGTCCCGGGTGGTGGTCGCGTGGTACCCGCGCTCGGCGAAGGCGTCGACGGCCGCGACGAGGAGCCGCCGGGCGGCCTCGGGCGTCACCTCGGCCCACGGCGGGTCCTCGGCGTCGGTCTCCTGCGCCGTGCTCATCGTCGCTCGCCCCTCTCAGTCAGCAGGACGCACACCATACCCCGATCCTGAGCAAGCGCTTAGGGAAACCTTCGGGGGGCGGGACGTCAGAGCTTCTGGAAGGGGTCGTGCTCGGCGAGGATCTTCTCCAGCCGGGCCTGGTCGACCCGGCTGACCAGCTGGCCCGCCTCCTGCCGGTCCCGGATGACCTTGGCCAGGGTGAAGCAGGACGTGACCAGGTAGAGGACGCCGATGGCGAGGAAGGCGCGGACCCAGGCGTCGGCGTCGAGGAAGTAGATTCCGAGGCTCACCGCGGCCATCGCGATCCCGAAGGACGCGACGGCCTGCCCGAAGTAGGCGCCGGTGGTCTGCTGTTTGACCGGTGTCGTCTCACTCATGGCGCCCAGCATCCGGCGGTATGACGCACGCCACATCCGTTCGGATACTCAGAAGATACTCAGAACGCCGAAACCCCGGTCAGGGCGCGGCCGATGATCAGCTTCTGGATCTGGCTGGTGCCCTCGTACAGGGTCATCACGCGGGCGTCCCGGAGCAGCTTGCCGACCGGGTACTCATCGATGTAGCCGTAACCGCCGTAGACCTGGAGCGCGTTGTTGGCGGCACGGACGGCGGCCTCGGAGGCGAACAACTTGGCGCGGGACGCTGCGGTGGCGAACTCCTGGCCCCGGTCGATGAGATCGGCGACCCGCCAGGTGAGCAGGCGCGCCGCCTCGACGTCCACGGAGATGTCGCTGATGAGTTCCTGGACGAGCTGGTAGCCCGCGATGGACCTGCCGAACTGCTCGCGCTCACCGGCGTAGCCGACGGCCGCGTCCAGGGCCGCCTGCGCGATGCCGACGCAGCCCGCCGCCACCGACATCCGGCCCTTGGCCAGGGCGGACATCGCGATCGAGAAGCCCTTGCCCTCGGGCCCCAGCAGGGCGCTCGCGGGCACCCGGACGTCCTCCAGGACCAGTTCGGCCGTGGCCTGGCCGCGCAGGCCGAGCTTGCCGTGAATGGTGCGGCGGGTGAGGCCCGGGGCGTCGGCGGGGACCAGGAAGGCGGAGATGCCCTTGTGGCCGGGAGTGTCGTTGGTGCGGGCGAAGAGCAGCACCACGTCGGCCCAGGTGCCGTTGGTGATGAACATCTTGCTGCCGTTGATGACGTAGTCCGCGCCGTCCCGCACGGCCCTCGTCGTCAGACTGCCCGCGTCGGAGCCGGTGCCGGGTTCGGTGAGCCCGAAGCAGCCGACCGCGTCGCCCGAGGTGAGCCGGGGCAGCCACGCGCGCTTCTGCTCCTCGTCGCCCCAGGCCGCGACGGTCTTGGCGACCAGGCCGAGCGAGACCGAGACGATCCCGCGCACCGAGGAGTCGCCCCGGCCCAGTTCCTCGGTCACCAGGCAGTACGCCAGGTGGTCGCCGCCCGAGCCGCCGTACTCCTCGGGGACGGTGAGGCCGAGGAAGCCGAGGGCGCCGAGCTTCTTGACGATCGACTTGTCGACGTTCTCGGACCGGTCCCACTCGGCCGCGTACGGGGTGACATCGCGGGCGACGAAGTCCCTCGCGAGCTGCCGGACGGCTTCCTGCTCCTCGCTCAGTTCCAGGTTCATCGGCCGCACCCTCCGGTTTAATTAGCACTGCTAGTTTTCATTGCGCAGGGCCTACTATGTGCCGCATGGCCCGCCCGCGCAAGCCCCTCCTGAGCAGAGAACGCATCGTCGAGACGGCGAGCGCCCTCGTGGACGCCGAAGGGCTGGACGCGGTGTCGACCCGCCGCCTGGCGGCCGAGCTGGGGGTCAGCGGGCCCTCGCTGTACAACCACTTCCGCAACAAGGACGAGATCCTGGACGCGGTCGCCGACGCCGTCTCGGCGCAGGTCGACCTGTCGATGTTCGAGGAGTCCGACCCCCGGGACTGGCGCGCCGCGCTGCACGACTGGGCGGTCTCCTACCGGGCGGCGCTCGCCGCGCATCCGCACATCGTGCCGGTGCTCGCGCAGGGGCCCGGGCGCCGCCCGGCCGGTCTGCGGGTCGCGGACGCCGTGTTCGGGGCCATGGTGCGCGCGGGGTGGCCGCCCGCCCAGGCCACGTACATCGGCGCGCTGATGCGTTACTTCATCACGGGCTCGGCGCTCGGCTCCTTCGCCCGGGGGTTCGTGGACGACGAGACGGCGTACGACCCCGCCGACTATCCGCACCTGGGCCAGGCTCACCTGCTGGCCGAGCGGCGCCAGCAGGTGGACGAGGGGGCCTTTGAAACGGGGCTGCGGGCGCTGGTGGACGGGCTGGAGCTGCAGTACGCGCAGCTGAAGCCCGCCCGGGCCACGCCCTAGGTCCTGTCGTCACATTCCCGTCGTCCGCCCGGAGGGCGGGCCGGGCGGCGTCAGGTGCGTGCTCTCGCTGTGCCGGCCCCCGACAGGACCTAGAACACCACGAGGGCCCGGCCGCCCTTGCCCGCGACCATGTTGTCGAAGGCCGCCGGGATGCCGTCCAGGCCGATGCGTTCGGTGACCATCATGGAGAGGTCGAAGCGGCCCGCCCGGATGTGGTCCGCCAGCACCGGCAGGTCGCGGGCCGGGTCGCTGTTGCCGTAGACGCAGCCGGTCAGGGTGCGGCCCCAGTGGAAGATCTCCAGGGCGTTGAAGGTGACCTGCTGGTCCTTGCCGCCGATGCCGACGACCGTGGTGCGTCCGCCCCTGCGGGTGGACTCCCAGGCGGCACGGATGGTGGCCGCCCGCCCCACGCACTCCACTGCCACGTCCGCGCCCTGGCCCCCGGTGAGCTTCCGGACGTCCCGGGGCGTGGTCTCCCCGGCGACGACGAAGTCCGTGGCGCCCGCCCGGCGGGCCAGCTCCTCCTTCTCCGGGGACACGTCGACCGCGATGACCTGCGAGGCGCCCGCGATCCGGGCGGACTGGAGCACGGCGAGCCCGACGCCGCCGATGCCGAACACCACGACGGACTCGCCCGCGCGGACCCGGGCGCTGTGGTGGACCGCGCCGTAGCCGGTGAGCACCGCGCACCCCAGGAGCGCCGCGTCGGTGAGCGGGATGCCGTCAGGGGCGGGCAGCACGCAGTTCCCGGCGACGACGGTCTCCTCGGCGAAGGCGGCCACGTTCAGCCCGGGGCGCAGGTCGGTGCCGTCGGCGGTGCGGGCGTGGAGGTTCGCCGCGCCGGCCAGGGCGCCCGCGCAGAGCCACACCTCGCCGATGCCGCAGTGGTGGCAGCTGCCGCAGGAGGGCGCCCAGTTGAGGACGACGCCGTCGCCCGGGGCGACATGGGTGACGCCCTCGCCGACCGCGAGGACGGTGCCCGCGCCCTCGTGGCCGAGGACGGCGGGAACGGGCACCCGCATGGTGCCGTTGGACAGCGAGAGGTCGGAGTGGCAGACCCCGGCCGCGGCGAGGCGGACGCGCACCCGGCCGGGGCCGGGCTCCGGCAGGACGATGTCGGTGATCTCCAGCGGAGCTCCGACGGCGGGCAGTACGGCGGCGCGGACCACGAACTGGCTCCTTGCTGATCGACGGGCGCGATCGGTGGGCGTACGGGCTTCGGGACGGGGTGCTCAGAACTGGAGGGACTTGGTCTGGAGGTATTCGGCCAGGCCGTGCGCGCCGAGTTCACGGCCGACGCCGGACTGCTTGTAGCCGCCGAAGGGCGCGAGCGGGTTGAAGCGGCCGCCGTTGATGTCGACCTGGCCGGTGTCCATCCGGCGGGCGAAGGCCACGGCCGTCTCGTCGTCCGCGGCCCAGACCGCGCCCGCGAGCCCGTAGACCGTGCCGTTGGCGATGCGGAGCGCGTCGTCCTCGTCCTCGTACTTCAGGATCGAGACGACGGGGCCGAAGATCTCCTCCTGGGCGATCGTCATCTCCGGGGTGACGTCGGCGAACACCGTGGGGCTGACGTAGTAGCCGGTGGGCAGCGGGGCCTCGGGGCCGCCGGCGACGAGGCGGGCGCCCTCCTCGACGCCCTTCTCGATGTAACCGCGCACCCGGGCCTGCTGCTTGGCGTTGACGAGCGGTCCGACCCGGTCCCCGGGCACGTACTTGGCGACGGCCGCCGCCGCGAGCGCCACGGCCTCCTCGTACCGCTCCGCGTCGACCAGCATCCGGGTCCAGGCGCTGCACGTCTGCCCGGAGTTGGACATCACGTTGGCCACGCCCACGTTGACCGCCTTGGCGAGGTCCGCGCCGGGCAGGATCACGTTGGCGGACTTGCCGCCCAGTTCCAGCGCGACGCGCTTGATCGCGCCGCCGGCCGTGGCCCCGATCTGCCGGCCGACCGCGGTGGACCCGGTGAAGGAGACCAGGTCGACGTCCTCGTGCGCGGCGAGGGCCTGTCCGGCGACCGGGCCGAGGCCGGTGACCAGGTTGAACACGCCCGCGGGCAGCCCGGCCTCGGCGACCGCCTCGGCGAAGAGCTGTGCGGTGAGCGGGGTGTCCTCGGCGGGCTTGAGGACGACCGTGCAGCCGGCGGCCAGCGCGGGGGCCACCTTGGCGACGATCTGGTGCAGCGGGTAGTTCCAGGGCGTGATCGCGCCGACGACGCCGACGGGCTCCAGGTAGACCGTCGAGCTGCCGTGCCGCTCCTCGAAGGCGTACGTGGCGGCGAGCTCGGCGTAGGTCCCGGCGACCAGGACCGGGAGGCCCGCGTGTACGGACACGGCGAGCGCGGGCGGGGCGCCCAGCTCGGCGGTGACCGTTTCGGCGATCTCCTCCGCGCGGACGCCCAGCACGTCGCGGAGCGCGGCGATGCGGGCGGCGCGCTCGGCGGGCGGGGTGGCGGCCCAGCCGGGGAAGGCGGCGCGAGCGGCGCGCACCGCGGCGTCGACGTCCTCGGCGGTACCGGCCGGGACATGGCCGATGACCTGCTCGTCCGCCGGGTTCACGACCGCGATCGTGTCCGTTCCCGCGGCGGGCCGCCAGGCGCCGCCGATGTACATGCCGTCGTGGGCCTTCATCGCTGTTCCTCCCGGGCGCGGTGACGGACGGGATCGTCCGGAGCCCAAACTAGCGCTGTTAGTTTTGCGGCGCCAGAGACCCCCGTCACGTGCCGGGCTTCCCCGTCTACATGTCCAGGCCGGGCACGTCCTTCGGCAGCGGGCAGATGCGGCGGCCCTGGTGGTCGAAGACGTACAGGTGCGCGAGGTCGACCAGCAGGGGCACCTGGCCGCCGCTGCGCAGCATCATGTCGGGCCCGGTCCGCACGACGAGGTCGCTGGCGGTGACGGCGGGGCGGTCCGGGCTGTGCATGCCCGGCGGCAGGTCGTCGGTCTCCGGCGCGTCCAGGACGGCGACGGACCCGCCGACGTAGGAGCTGGCGCGCTCCTTGATCCGCTCCAGCACCCCGGCACCGCCCTGGCGCCTGCGCACGGGGCCCCGGTCGGTGCGGGCCGATTCCAGCTCGGGGACCACGGCGGGCCGGGAGCCGGTGTTGAGGTGGACCAGCGCTTCGTGGCCCTGGTACTCGACGTGCTCCACGATGCCGCTGAGCGCGACCTCGCCGGGGCGGGCGTGGCTGGGCGGGGCGATCCGGACCGCCTCCGAGCGCAGGCCGACGATGATCGGGCGGCCCTGCTGGATGCGCAGGAGCTGGTGGTCGGGGCTGAGCGGCTCGGGCAGCGGGAGGCGCTGGCGGCCCAGGTCGATGGACATCCGGCCCTCCAGGGGGGCGTGCACCACGGCCTGGAGGAGGTTGATCCGGGGCGTCCCGATGAAGGCGGCGACGAAGACGTTCTCCGGCAGGGCGTACACCTCGCGCGGCGGGCTGACCTGCTGGAGGACGCCACCGCGCATGACGGCGACCCGGTGGCCGAGCGACATGGCCTCGGCCTGGTCGTGGGTCACGTAGACGGTGGTGACGCCGAGTTCCTTGGTGAGCTGGGCTATCTCGGCGCGCAGGTGGTTGCGGAGCTTCGCGTCGAGGTTGGACAGCGGCTCGTCCATGAGGAAGGCGGAGGGCTGGCGCGAGATGGCCCGCCCCATGGCGACCCGCTGGCGCTCGCCGCCGGAGAGCTGGCCGGGGAGCCGGTCCAGGATGCGCTCGATGCCGAGCATCCTGGCCGTGTTCTCGATGCGCTCGGTGTGGTCGGCGCGCGGATTCTCCAGCTTCAGCGGGAAGCCGATGTTGGCCCGGTTGGTCATGGTCGGGTACAGCGCGAAGTTCTGGAAGACCATGGCCATCCCGCGCTCGCGCGGGGTGAGGTGATTGGCCGGTTCGCCGTCGAGCAGGATCTCGCCCTCGCTGGTGTCCTCCAGGCCGGCGATCATGCGGAGCACGGTCGACTTGCCGCAGCCGGAGGGGCCGAGCAGGACGACGAATTCGCCCGGGTCGATGGAGAGCGAGAGACGGTCGACGGCGCGCGGGGACCGTCCGTATGCCTTGCTGACGTTGTTCAGGGTGATGGCGCGAGTCATGTGGTTCCGCCCGGGAGGGTTCGTGATGGAGCGGTGGGGAGCGGCAGCAGTGGCCCGAAATTAGCCCACCGCGCCCGGTGAGGGAATGACTCGCGCGAATTTGGGTAGGCCACGGCCTCATTCACAGCCGGGGGAAGCTCAGTCGAGCCTCCGGGCGAGGTAGGCGTGGATGAGTTCGCGGGTCTCGGCGACGAGGGCGTCGTCGCCGGACGGGTCGGTGCGGAAGGCGAGTTTGAGCAGGGCGTCGGCCGCCTCCACGCAGACCAGGATCGCGCGCAGCAGGTCCGCGTCGGCCTCCCGGCCGAGTTGGCCGGCGAGGAGTCCGGCGAGCCGGGACGCGACGCGCTGGTTGGCGTCGTCGGCCGGGTCCTCGTCGGGTGCGGGGGCGCCGAAGTCGACCAAGGCGAAGCCGGGGACGGTGCGCTTCATCGCCAGGTACTCGTCCAGCACGGCGTCGATCGCGCCGCGCCAGTCGGCCGTTTCGACGGCGGCCAGCCGGGCGGTGATGCGCTCGGCGTAGCTGTCCAGGTTGCGGCGGGCCAGCGCGTCGGCCAGGGCGCGCTTGTTGGAGAAGAAGCGGTAGACGGAGCCGATGGGCACCCCGGCCCGCTGGGCCACGGCCCGGGTGGACAACTGCTCGTAGCCGATCTCGTCCAGGAGTCCGGCGCAGGCGTCGAGGATGCGGGCGAGGCGTTCGGCGCTGCGCTGCTGCACCGGGGCGCGGCGGAGGTTGTTCGTGTCGGGCACGCCTTCCATGATGCCGTGGGCCTCCTGCGGGGGCGGCGGGAGCCCGGGCTCAGGCGATGAGCAGGGCGAGCCCGCCCACGGTGTACGCGATCATCAGGACGAGCAGCGGGAGTTGGCCGATGACGGCGCGCCGGGGCGGCATGAGCCGTACGGACCTGTCGTGCGCGGCGACGACCCCGAGGACGTGGCCGGTGACGATCGCGACGACCTGGAGGGTGGCCACGCCGCCCGGCCCCAGGGGCGGTTCGGGCACGGCGGGCCGGTCGGCGCCGAAGGCCAGCCGCACGGTGTGCGGCCCCTCCGTGGCGAAGAGCGTGAAGTAGTGGGCGACGAGGTAGCCCAGCGCGATCGGCACCAGTGAGTGGGCGAACGCCGTAAGCGGGTGGGGCAGTGTGCCGCAGACGAGCCGGGTGGCCCCGGCGCAGAGCCCGTACAGGGTGGCGACGAGGGCGACGGTGCCGAGCAGCCCCAGGGTGGCGGTGGTGGTGCGGCCGAGCTCCGAGGTCTGCACGGTGGTGATCCAGCGCGGCGCGTCGGAGAAGCCGTCGTACGCGGTGGAGCCGAGCATCACGCAGACGGTGGCGACCAGTCCGGGAAGCCGGGGCGTGGCGTCGAGCCCGTTGAACGGGGAGCGGACGACGAGGCGGGCGTCGGCGGGGCGTCGGCCGAACGGGGAGAGCCGGCCGAGGAGGCCGGAGTAGGCCTCGAAGGCGTCGGCGTGGTCGAACCAGTGGGCGCCGTACACCGCCGCGCCCGCGAGGTGGGCGGTCGCGTATGCGCTGAGGAAGACCAGCAGGGCGGTGGGCGATGCGGGGTCGGGGGCGACGAGTTCCAGCCAGGTGAAGGCGAGGAGCCCGGCCGCGGCGGGCCACATCCCGAGGCGTACGGGGAGGGGCCGGCCGGTGTCCGGGTCGCGGCCCAGCGCCCGGCAGGCGAGGAGGTGCAGGGTGCGCAGGGGGTTGAGCGCGCGCCAGACGGGGCCGAGGAGCAGCGAGGCGGGGACGAGCCCGACCCACAGGAGGACGTAGACCGCGCCGGGCGCGGGATTGCGGTCCGGGTCCGCCGGGCCGAGGAGCAGCCACAGCACGACGGCGAGCGCGGCGGCCAGGCCGAGCGCGCGGGCGGTGAGCCGGGTGGCGCGGGCGTCGGCCACGCGCTGGACGACGCCCGGGAGCGGGCGGCCCGCCCCCTCCCCCTTGAACCGCGAGTCCGACCAGAGCAGGCCGAGCGCGAGGAACGAGACGAAGAGCGCGGCGAAGGCCCCGGCGAACGCGTAGAACGGCGAGAGGGGCAGGTCGTGCTGGGCCCCGATGCCGTGGGCGAGGACGCGCAGGGCACCGGGGGCGGGGGCGCCCGTCACCGGACGACGAGCTGGGTCAGCAGGAGGTCCGACTCGTGGGTCTCGACCTCGAAGAGCCCGGTCCGGTCGGCGGTGAAGGTGACCGTGGCGGTCCGCCCGGCGGGGAGCCTCGCCTCCTTGTCGTAGCCGTGGACGTGCAGGACGTCGTCGCGGTCGCTGCGGACCCGCAGGCGCACGGTGCGGCCCTTGTGGACCTCGGTCCGGCCGGGCGCGGGGGTGACCTCGCCTCCCTCGATCGCGATGTCGACGGTGGTGGTGTCGTCGTCGGGGGCCGGGGAGGCGGGGCTCGCGGAGACGGCGTCGCCGAGCGTGGCGGCGGCCCGGACCGGGGTGGAGCCGACGGCCCAGGCGGTGTGGTCGTCGGCGTACAGGCCCGCGGTGAGGTGGGTGCCGCCCCCGGCCGCCCGGAGGAGGGACGCGGGCAGGTGGAACCAGGCGCCGTAGACCCGGGCGAGGGGGTGGCCGTCCAGGAAGAGCCGGGCGTGGCCGCGTCCGGCGAGCGCGCCGCCGCCCACGCTGTCCGGGGTGAAGCGGAAGTTGCGGACGGTGAGGTGGACGTTCCAGCCGTCCTCCGAGTCGGGCCGGACGGCGAGGTCCACCTCGGGGGCGCCGTCGGCGCCGACCTGGCGGAGCCGGTGGCCGTCGCCGTCGTCGGCCTTCAGGAGGCGGCCGTTGCTGCCGGTGTCCTCGGCGTGGCTGGTGCCGGGCTTGTGGTGGGTGGTCGCCCTGCCCCCGCAGGCGCCCGCGCCGAGGACGAGGACGGCCGCGGTGAGCAGGGCGAGGGCGGGGCGGGCCGCGGGGCGGGCGCGGGTCATGAGGGGTCGCCTTCCGGGTCCGGGGCGGGGGTGCGTGTCGAAGAGGCGGCGGCCGGGGGCTCCGGAGAGTGGTCCGGCGCCTCGGCGCCCGTCGTGCCCCCGTCCCCGTCCGCGTCCTCGGCGCGCCCGTGCCGTGCGGCGGCCACGACGGCCCAGACGACCCAGACCAGGCCGAGCAGCCCCCGTACCCAGGCCGGGCTGAGCGGAATCCACGGGATCATGAACACGCCCTTGTCCAGCGCGTCGAGCAGCGTCAGCGCGCCCAGGACCACGGTCACCCAGCCGAACACCGGGCGCGCCGGACGCAGCGCCAGGCCGATGCCGGTCCACCAGAGCCCGGTCAGCAGCAGCGCGACGGCGGGGAGGTGGGTGGCGGCGAGGCCCATGGTGGAGCCGGCCACGTCGAGGCCGAGGCCGATGACGCCGAGGGCGGACGCGACCGTGGCGAGGCGGCTGGTCCGGAGCCGCCGCCACCAGAGCACCCCGCCGACGAGCACGAGGACCACGGCGATGCCCAGGGCGGCCTGCACCTCGATGCGTTCGATGCCGCGCGCCCCGTACCAGTCGCAGCCGGCCGGCAGCCGCCGGGCGCGGACGTCGTAGTCGGCGCAGACCAGCAGCTGGGCGAGTTTGACGGGCTCGCCCAGGAGCCGGTCGGTGGAGCCGGAGACGTCGCCCCGCTTCTCGCCGCAACTGGGCAGGGAGCGCGGGGTCGAGGCGCCGGTGTCGGACTGCCAGCAGTTGCCGTCGCCCTGGCCGTCCCACCAGACGTCGGTGCCGTTGGGGCGGGACCTGCCGTTCTTGTCGGTGCCGAGGTGGTTGCCGGCGTAGCGGTTGTGGTGCGAGGTGTCGGTCTGCTTGCCGAGGGCGTTCTCGCCGCGGATGAAGGCGGGGACGGCGCTCAGGAAGAAGGCCGCGCGGTTCTGGCCGTAGATCCAGTTGTCCTCGTAGCGGTTCCAGTTGCCGCCCGCGGTGATGATGCCGGTGCCCGGGGGCATGGAGATCTGCGGGCAGACGACGCCGTCCTCGTATCCCCGCTCGGCGGGGGGCTTGGCGCAGGTGCCGTCGGCGACGTAGCGGTAGTAGTCGGCGTTGTTGTCGTGGATCAGGTTGCGCTCGAAGCGGGCGTGGTTCTGCGGGAGTCCGGGGTGGCCGGGGAAGGCGCTGTCCATCGAGGCGCCGCCCATGTTGTGGTCGAACTCGTTGTCGTGGACGTAGACGGAGTCGCCCGCGGTGCCGGAGTAGCCGACCATGCTGTGGTGGCTGCGGCAGCCGGTGATCTCGATCGAGTAGCGCGGTACGTCGTAGCCGTAGCCGTCGTTGATGTCGGAGGCGCTGCCCGGGTAGATGCCGGAGTCGCCGTTGCCGTAGGACTCGCAGTTCTTGTACAGGCCGTGGTCGCTGGCGAAGGTCAGGAAGCCGTACTCGTCGTTCCAGCGGGTCAGCACGTCGTCGATGACGAAGCCGTCCTGGGCGAGGACGTAGAGCGAGTTGAAGGTGGTGCGCTGGGCGGTGAAGTTCTTGAAGTAGATCCCGTCGGACTTGTCCGAGCGGATCGCGTTGAGCTTGCGGTACTTGGCGTCGATGACGACGTCCGTGCGGGCCGCCCCGGTGCCCTCGATCTGGAGGTCCTTCTTGCCGAGGATCGCCACCAGGTTCTGGTTGTGCGGGCACCGCGCCTGCTGCTCGTAGCTGAGGATCTGGTAGCCCAGCTTGGAGTCGGGCGCCTCGAGGCGGGCGCACTCGCCCTTCGGCGCGGGCAGCGAGGGCTCCTCCTCGTACAGGCCGGGAAGGATCGCGATGGTCTTCCCGGGCCCGTCGACCGCGTCGACCGCCTGCTGGAGGTGGCGGTAGCCGGAGGTGCGGCACCGCTCGAAGAGCGTGAGGTTGCGCTCCTTCAGGGCTTCGGGGAAGCCGGAGATCCGGCGTTCGAAGTCGGCCCGGTCCGTCTTGCAGACCAGGAGATCGGGCTCGCCGGTGCGGTACACGGGGACGCTGCCGGTGCCGTCGGGCAGGGTGACCGGCCGTTCCTCGTGCGCCTGGGCGGCGGGGGCCGCGAGCAGTGCGGCGGCGAGCACCGCCAGAACCGCCAAAAGTCTTCGTGTCCACGACATGTGCGGGAGAGTAGAGCATTGTTCAGCTTTTTGAACCCCTTCTGCACGACGAATGCCGTTGACGCGCCACGCTTCCATTCCTACGGTTGTGCATAGGATTCCTTCGGACGGGAGCGCACATGGGCGGCATCGAGCAGGCGAGGAAGACGGCGGAGGGGCTTGCGTACTCCACCGGTTTCGGGAATCAGCACAGCTCGGAGGCGGTGCCGGGAGCGCTCCCGCACGGGCGCAACTCGCCGCAGCGCGCCCCGCTCGGGCTGTACGCGGAGCAGCTGAGCGGGTCCGCGTTCACCGAGCCCCGCGCCCACAACCACCGCAGCTGGCTGTACCGCATCCGCCCCTCGGCGGCCCACCCCCCGTTCGTCCGCACGGACAACGGCGCGCTGCGCACCGCCCCGTTCACCGAGACCGTGCCCGACCCGAACCGGCTGCGCTGGGACCCGCTCCCCGAGCCCGCGCCCGGCACGGACTTCGTGGCGGGCCTGTGGACGCTCGGCGGCAACGGCGACGCGGCCCGGCGCACCGGCATGGCCGTGCACCTGTACAGCGCCAACGCGGCGATGACGGACCGGGTGTTCAGCGACAGCGACGGCGAGCTGCTGATCGTCCCCCAGCAGGGCGGGCTGCTCCTGCGCACCGAACTGGGCCTGCTCCGCGCCGAGCCCGGCCATGTCGCCCTGATCCCGCGCGGCGTCCGCTTCCGGGTCGAGCTGCTGGACGAGACCGCCCGGGGTTACGTCTGCGAGAACTACGGCCGCCCGTTCACCCTCCCGGACCTGGGCCCGATCGGCGCCAACGGCCTCGCCAACGCGCGGGACTTCCTGGCCCCGGTCGCCGCGTACGAGGACGTGGAACGCCCGGTCGAGGTGATCAACAAGTACTGCGGCAACCTCTGGACGGCGACCTACGACCACTCCCCGCTCGACGTCGTCGCCTGGCACGGCAACCACACCCCGTACGTCTACGACCTGCACCGGTTCAACGTCATCGGCTCGATCAGCTACGACCACCCGGACCCGTCGATCTTCACGGTGCTGACCTCGCCCTCGGACACGCCGGGCCTGGCCGGGGTCGACTTCGTGGTCTTCGCGCCCCGCTGGCTGGTAGGCGAGGACACCTTCCGTCCGCCGTACTTCCACCGCAACGTGATGAGCGAGTACATGGGCCTGATCGAGGGCGCGTACGACGCGAAGACGGCCGGAAAGGGCGGCTTCGTGCCCGGCGGCGGCTCGCTGCACAACATGATGTCCGCGCACGGCCCGGACCGGGAGACCTTCGAGAAGGCGAGCGCGGCCGAGCTGAAGCCGCAGAAGATCGACGACGGCCTCGCCTTCATGTTCGAGACCCGCTGGCCGGTCACCGCGACCGCGCAGGCCGCGACCGCGGACCACCTTCAGCAGGGCTACGACGACGTATGGCAGGGTCTGAGCCGCAACTTCAGGCCGTGACGCGCCCTCCCGGGCCCGGCGACGACGCATGCAGGAGGACCAGGTGCCGCAGCCCGCTGCGAACAGTCCCGCCCCCCGGGGCACCGCCTTCGCGCCCGACTCGCTGGTCCTGAACCGCAAGCTGCCGCTCTGGTACCAGGTCTCGCAGTCGCTGCGGGCGTCCATACTGGGCCGCGCCCCGGACGCCACGCTGCGGCTGCCCACCGAGGAGCAGCTCGCGGCGCACTACGGGGTCAGCGTGCTGACCATGCGCCAGGCGCTCAAGGAGCTGGAGGCGGAGGGCCTGATCAGCCGGCACCGGCGGCGCGGCACGTTCATCGAGCCGCACGCCCGCCGGGGCTCCCCGGTCCGGCTGCTCGGCTCGATCGACGCGATCGTGGCCCAGCAGTCGGGCGAGCGCTCCACGCTGCTCGGCCACGGCCCGGTCCCGGTCCCGGGCGACGTGGCCGAACACTTCCCGGGCTGCGCGGAGGTCGTCGGCTACCGCCGGCTGCGGTGCGACGGGACGACCGGCGAGCCGACGAACTGGGCGCAGAACTGGGTGCACCCGGAAGCCGCGGCGGACCTGGACCCGGCGGACCTCGACCGGTGGCCGATGACCAAGGTGCTGCGCGACCGGGTCGGCGTCCCGATCTCCCGGATCACCGACACGGTCGAGGCCCGGCTCGCCGACCCGGCCACCGCCGAACTGCTGGGCGTCCCGCTGCTGAGCCCGATCCTGTACTACACGGGCATCACCTACGACGAGGGCGGCCGGGTGGTCGACGTGGCCCGGATCCATTACCGGGGCGACCGGTTCTCGTTCTCGGTGACGGTGGAGGCGCACTGAGCCCGCACGGGAAGGCGCCCTGACGCCGCCCCCGCCGCCGCCGTTACGATGCCGGGGAAGGCGGCGGGCGCGGCAGGCGGGGAGGACGACACGGTGGCAGCACCGGCAGCGGCCGGGTCCGGCGACGGCCCGCGCGGCCCCCTCCTGGACGACCTCATGCCCTGGTCGGTCCGGCCGCTGCGCACCGGGCGCGCCTGGGTGACGGCCCCGGACGCGGCGTCCCTGCGGGCCCGCTGGGACCGCCTCGTGCGGGCGTCGGGCGAGGAGCGCGAGCGGCTGTTCGCCCCGAGCCGTGCCCGGACGCAGCACAGCGCCGTGGCCGCGCTGCCCGGCCGGTCCGGCGCCACCGGCCGCTTCGCCCGCGAGACGGGCCCCTGCCCGGAGCCGGTGCGGGTGCTGCACGGGCCGTACGACGAGCAGTGGCTGCTGCCCGACCACCGGCTGCTCGACGTGGCCCGGCCCGAGCTGTGGCGGGTCGCCGACGACCATCAGCTCTTCCTGGTCGAGCACGGCCGGGTGCCCCATGATCCGGGCCCCGTCGTGTCGGTGACGACGCTGCTGCCCGACGGCCACTCCCCCGCCGGCCGCCCCGGCCGGGTCCGCCCGCTGTACCGCCGCCCCGGCGGTCTCGAACCCAACCTCGCCCCGGGCCTGCTCCCCGCCCTGCGCGCCCGGTACGGGGAGGCGGTCACCGCCGAGTCCGTGCTGGCCTGGATCGTGGCGGCGGCGCGCCCCTCCCCGGCCGGCTGCGTGGTCCCGCTCCCGGCGGACGCCACGCGCTGGGCCGAGGGGACCGGGCTGGGCCGCGAGCTGCTGCGGCTCCACATGCGCGGGGCGCGCGGGGCGGAGCGCCCCCGGCTGCCGGGCGGCCGGCGCCCCTATGTGCGGGCGGCCGTCCCGCCGGTCCCGGCACACCTGTCGTACGAGGCCGAGGAGCGGGCGCTCGTGCTGGGCACCGGCCGCGTCGCGCCGGTGCCGGCCGGGGCGTGGGAGTTCCGGGTGAGCGGTGTGCGCGTGCTCGAGCTGTGGTTCGAGCGCCGGGCGGCGGCGTGCGGGGCGCCGGGGGCGGACGCGACGGGGCTCGAAGCGGTCCGGCCGCGCGCCTGGCCGCAGGAGTGGACCTCGGAGCTGCTGGACCTGGTCACGCTCCTTGCCCTGCTGGCCGAGCTGCGGCCGCGTCAGGAGGAGCTGGCCGAGGCGCTGGCGGCGGGCCCGGGGAGCGGCGATGAGGAGCTGCGGGAGGCGGGGGTGCTGCCGGTCGGGCCGGCGGCGCGGCGGCCCGCTTCGGTCCTGGACCATCAGGAGGAGGGGCCGGACGGGCAGTTCGCGCTGCTGTGAGCGGGCCCAGGGCGGCCGGCCGGTCGAGGTCGCCGAGGAGGCGGACGAAGCCCGTCTCCAGGAAGGCGCGGAGCTCGTCCAGGGCGTCCGGCTCGTCCAGCGGCCAGCCGGTGACGGCCTCCTCGGCGAAGGCGAGCCAGGCCCGGGCGGCCAGGGTGAGCCGGGGCGACGGCGCCATCCCGAGGCGGCGCTGCCCCTCCACGACCCGGCGGGCGAGGGTGGCGCGGGTGGCCTCCACGATGTCGCCGGCGGCGGGGTGGCTGCCGGCGGCGCCCCGGACGAGGGCGCGGTAGACCTTGCGGCGCCCGGTCACGTACGCGACGAAACCGGCGATGAACGCGCGCATCCAGGCGACCGGGTCCAGCGAGGCGTCCGGTTCGGTGGCGGCGGTGAAGTCGTCGCATTCCCGGCGCACCACGGACCGGTAGAAGTCGCGTTTGGAGTCGAAATAGTGGAAGAGCAGTCCGCGCGATATGCCGGCCCGCCGGGCCACGGCATCGGTGGAGAGCTCGTCCAGGGAGCAATCGGCGAGCATGTCCACGCCAATCGCCACCAATTGCGCCCTTCGCTCGTCGGGGCGCAGACGCGCGGCTCGCTTCTCGGGCATGGGCCCAGTGTAGAAGTAGTTCGGCACCGAATTACCTCGGTACCCATACGGGGCCCGTCCGGCACAGCGCGTGACCGGGAGCGGACATGGCGACGCGCCACTGCCGGCTCCGGGGATGACGGAAGAGCGGGCAGCAGCGCGCTGCGGGAATCAGGACCGCCGTCGGGTCAGTGGCGGCTGCCGAAGAGCGAGCGCCGCAGCCGGCGCAGTGGCGCGAAGAGCGACACCCGTGCACTTCTGCTGCGCCGGGCGTGTCCGGCCTCGCGCGAGGTCAGCTCGCGCATCAGCAGCGTCGCTTCCGCCGCCTCGCGCTGCGGCACGACGGGGCCGCCCAGCACCGCGAGATGGCGGTCGAGGCGCGAACTCGTCGCGCTGCTCCCGCATGTAATGGCAGGCACGCGCGCCCTGCTGCGCACCGTTATCTGTTCCATGTCACTCCCCACCCGTACGAGGGCACTCGGCCCGGGCAGGTTAACCCTATCGCCTGCCGCCGACACTCGTGTATCCCGGGAGCGGGATTGCGCACACACATACGGAGGTTGACGAGGCGTCGGTGAATCTGCCCGGCTCCGGGGCGAGTTGGCGGGCGCGCCCCTCGCGGGGCGCGCCGCGGTGTCAGTCGAGCGCGTTCAGGACCGGCAGGTAGCCGCCGGACTGCCCGGCGGCGAAGGGGTGGTACGACTCGCCGATGTTCAGCCAGTTGAGGCTGTGCAGCCAGGCGCTTCCGGAGCAGATCTCGTGCCCGGTGAAGGTGCCGGTGACGTCACCGAAGCTGAAGCCGTGGTCGGCGGCGCGCTTGGCGGTGGCCGCGTTGAGGTAGTCGGCGGCGCCGTTGATGGCACCGCGCACCTTGTCGCTCAGCCCGACGACGCAGCTGCCGCCGATCTTGTAGAAGCGCGGGTAGCCGAGGACGACGACACGGGCGGCGGGGGCCTTGGCCTTGATCGCGTCGTACACCGAGTCGAGCTTGCCGGGCAGCGTGGTGTCCACGTAGCTGCGGGCGGTCGCGATGCGGCTGAGGCAGGTGGACTCCGACTGGAGGACACAGGTCGTCATGACGTCGGAGAAGCCCGCGTCGTTGCCGCCGATGGAGATCGAGACGAGGTCGGTCGAGGAGTTGAGCGGACCGAGCTGATTGGCGATCACGTCCCCCGTGCGCGCCCCGGAGCAGGCCGTGAAGGAGAAGGAGGCGGGCGAGTGGGCGGAAGCCCAGAGGGAGGGGTAGGCGAGGGTGCTGCGCTTGCAGTCGCCGCTGGAGCTGATGTAGCTCCCGGAGCCGACGCCCGAGGAGTACGAGTCCCCGAGGGCGACGTAGTCGACGGACGCCGCGGCGTTCGCGGTGGTCGCCCCGGTCAGGGCGATGACGGCGCCGAGCAGGAGCGAGGACGAGAATGCCACGAGTCTGGACAGTTTCACGGAATCTCCCTTGAGCGACCGGCAGGATCTCTGCCTACTCAGTGGTAGCAGCGCGGAGGCCCTTTCCGGAAGTGTTCATGCCAAGTCGAACGGATGAGCTTTTGCCGAAGGGCTCATGACCGGACGCTCACCCAACTCGGCGTGCGCGCGCGGGGGTTGCAGCAGATCGGACCGGATGGCCTGCTCCACTGGTCTACGCCATTACCCCGGCGCCGGCCGGGGCCCGGAGGAGGCCGTGTGCTGCGCCTGATGCGGCATCAGCCGCTGAGCCACTGGGCGCGTTCGCCGGCCCTGCCGGCCGGGCCCTGATCGGCTCCCCGCGCCTGATCCTCGCGGACGAGCCGCCGGGCAACCTGGACTCGCGGTCCGGCGAGGACGTGCTCGACCGCTCTCAGTCCGCGAAGACGGCGCGCACCGCGTCCTCGGCGAGTTCCAGGGCGCGGGCTCGGGAGAGGCCGAGGCGGCGGGCCTGTTCCGCGTACGCGCGGGCCGCGGCGGCGGCGTTGCGGTCGGCGGTGTCTCCGGCGGCGGCGACGAACGTGCCGTTGCGGCCGCGGGTCTCGATGACGCCGTCCGCCTCCAGCGCGCGGTACGCCTTGGCGACCGTGTTGGCGGCGAGGCCCAGCTCCTCGGCGAAGCCGCGTACCGTCGGCAGCCGGTAGCCGACCGGCAGTGCGCCGGAGCGGGCCTGTTCGGAGATCTGGGTGCGCAGTTGCTCGTACGGGGCGGTGCCGGAGTCCGGGTCCACGGCGATCTTCAGGGTCACGCGCCGATTGTCCCCCACCGGCGGAAAATGGGAGGCGGTCGGGTCGGCGGCGCGGCTAGCGTCCGGCGCATGACTGTCCTCGTACGCGACTTCCGGCCCGACGACGCCGAGGGGTGGGTGCGGGTGCGGCGCGCCGCCCTGCCGTACATGATCACCACGCCGGAGCAGGTCGTGGCCGACCTCACCGGGGCCCCGGCGGCGCGGCGGTACCGGATGCTGGTCGCTGAGGAGGACGGCGAGATCATCGGCACGGCGCAGGTGGGCCTGGCCCATGACAGCCCGGAGCCGGGGTCGGCGTTCTGCAATCCGTACATCCATCCGGACCGGACCGGCCGGGGCGCCGGGACGCTGCTGCTGCGGACCGCCGAGGAGTATCTGGCCATGGCCGGGGCGACCACCGTCTACACCTGGGTCCCGGACACGCCCGGCGACCGGGCGTTCGCCGAGAAGCACGGCTACACACCGAGCCGGCCGGCCCACTTCCTCCATCTGGATCTGGCGAACGGCTCGCTGCCGCCGCGTCAGGAGCTGCCGTCCGGGGTCGAGCTGCGGACGGGCGCCGACTTCGCCGACGATCCGCGCCCGCTCTTCGAGGCGGACGCCGAGGCCACGGCGGACGAGCCCAGCGACACGCCGGCCCGGCTCGACGACTACGCGGAATGGCTCGCCGAGACCTGGAACGACCCCGGTCTCGACCACCACCTCACCTCGGTCGTGCTGGCCGACGGCGAGGTGGCGGCCTTCAGCGCCGCCCGGACCGACGGGGCGGGCCGCTACGGCTCGGCTATGACGGGCACCCGGCGGGCGTACCGGGGCCGCGGCCTCGCCAAGCTCGCGAAGAACGACTCGCTGCACCGGGCGCGCGCCGCCGGATGCACCGACGCCTACACCGGCAACGACGCCGGGAACGAGCCGATGCTGGCGGTCAACCGCTGGTTCGGCTACGAGATCTGCGCCACGGAGGTGCGCCATGTCCGCAGGCTCGGCTGACGCCGCGCTGACCGTCGTCCTGGTCAAGGCCGGGAAGACCAAGATCAGGTATCCGGCGGCCCCGGTCGCCGACGACGGCACCCGGATCACCGTCCGGGCCCCCTGGGCCGCCCCCGGCGTCCGGGACTTCGGCTTCGTCCGCTTCGAGCCGGGCGACGTCTTCACCGAGCACTACTGGCGGGACGCCTGGTTCGCGGTGAAGGAGGTCCGCTCCGGCACGGGCGGGCTCAAGGGCTGGTACTGCGACGTGACCCGCCCGGCCGTGCTCCGGGACGGCGAGCTGGTCGTGGAGGACCTGGACCTCGACCTGTGGGTGTCCGCCGACCGCTCGGAGATCCTGCGCCTGGACGAGGACGAGTTCGCCGCGAGCGGGCTGGCCGTGCGCGACCCGGAGGCGGCGAAGGCCGCGATGGCGGCCCTGGACGAGCTGGAACGGCTGGCCCGCTCCGGGAACGGGCTCGCCCCGCTGCTGACCTGAGCGGCCGTCCTCACCCGCCGCTCACCGGGAGCGCCACCCCCCGGCGCTCGCCCTCCGGTTCGTACGCGACCGGGTCGCCGTCCTCGTGCCAGTGGATCAGGAAGCGCTCCCCCGCCCGGTAGCCGTCGAGGCCCGCGCGGCAGTAGGCGACCATGTCGTCGGGGAGGGCGTCCAGCGGATACCAGGCCAGCTCGGAGCACTTGTCCGGTTCGCGGTTGTACGGGGGCCGCGCGGGGTCGTACGCCGCCTCGAAGAACCAGCCCGTGCGGGGGTCGCCGCCCGGGCCCCGGTGCTGCATGACCAGCGCCACGCGCAGCTCCGCGGGGTCCAGGGCGAGGCCGGTCTCCTCGGCCGCCTCCCGGATCATCGCGGCGCGCACGTCCTCGCCGTCCTCCACATGGCCGGACGGGGCGTGCAGCAGGCCGTCCGCGTAACCCGTGCCGGACCGGCGGGCGAGCAGGACCTCGGGGCCGCGGCGGAGGATCAGGTGCACGTCGACCACCTCGGTGTGGCGGCGCGCCCCGCGCACCGGGGCCACCAGCGCGTACCGCTCGTCGTCCACGTCCTTGCCCCACAGGTCGCGGTCGCCGGAGAGCCGTTCGTGGTGGACGCGCTCGGTGAGCGGGGCGAGCAGCGCGGTGAGGCGTTCGGCGGAGAGACCGGTCCCGTTCCACACGCCCTCCACCAGGACCAGCCTGCCGCCGGGGCGCAGCAGCCCCGCCCAGTGGCGCAGGACGGCCGCCGGGTCGGGCATCAGCCACACCACGTGCCGGGCGAGGACCACGTCGAACCTGCGGTCGCCGACGGGCGGCCGGGCCGCGTCCCCCACCAGCACCTCGGCGTCCGTACCGGCCAGCTTGGCGCGGGCCCGCTCCACCATGCGCGGCGAGCTGTCCACACCGGTGAGCCGGTGGCCCCGGCCGGCCGCGAGCAGGGACAGGCTCCCCGTACCGCAGCCGAGGTCGAGCACATCGGACGGCCCGGCGGGCAGCCAGCTCTCCAGCCGCCGCGCCCAGGCGGCGCGGACCACCGGGTCGAGGAGCCCGTGGTCGGCCTCCTGGTCGAAGGTGTCGGCGAGGGTGTCCCAGTCGGTCGTCATGATCCGATCGTGCCAGCCGCCACTGACAACGCCCCCGTCCCGGCGAGGACGGACCTCACCGGGACGGGGGCGTGCGGCTCTAGCCGATGACCGAGGCGCAGTCGGTCGGGGTGGCGTGCGACGGGTCCAGCGCGTTCGCCACCTCGTGGTAGGCGACCCGGTCGATGGTCCCGATCGCCACGTGCTCGGAGAGGTCGACCGGGCACAGGTCCTGGAGCAGGACGTTGCGCACGTCGGGCCCGTCCAGGAACTGGGTCCGGTACGGGGTCACGACCTCGTCGTACCGGGTCGCGATGACGGTGTAGTGCACGCCGGGCACGGTGTCCGGCAGGGAGTTGAGCTTGGTGATGAAGGGCGAGCCGGCCACCTGGTCGGCGAGTCCGGGCGTACCGGCGTTGAGCAGGTACTCGGCACCGGGGAAGTACGGCAGGAGCTTGGTCAGGCCGAGCAGCGTGGTGCCGTGGTTGTCGGGCGCGAGGCCGATCATGGCGTTCACCCTGGCCGCTCCGCCGAGGAACTTCAGGTAGTAGTTCGGCATCATGCCGCCCTGCGAGTGGCCCACGATGTCCACCTTGGCGGCGCCGGTGGAGGCGAGCACCGTGTCGACGAAGGCCGCGAGCTGGCCCGCCGACTTGTCGATCGGGCCGAGCCCGTTGAAGACCGGCACGCCGGGCAGCTGGCCGTAGTCGAGCGAGTAGACGCAGTAGCCCCGGTTGACCAGGTAGGGGGCGAGGACCAGCCAGTTGTCGACGGAGTTCCCGAAGGTCCCGTGGACCAGGACCACGGGACGGGGGTGGGCGGCGGAGGGCTTGCAGGAGTAGTCGTTCCAGCCGCGCGAGGTGGCGGCCGTCGCCGCGGCGGGGGCGGCCGCGGCGGTCGCCGTGGGGGTGGCGACCGCCGCGACGGCGAGAAGCAGGGCGGCGAGCGTCCGGCGGGCGCGTGGGGAGCGCGGCGCACGGGTCCAGGGCAGCATCGTGGGGTCTCCTTGCGGCTCAAGGGAGTTGCGATGTCTGTGCACCCTGCGGCCCGGACCACAAGTTCTGCTGACGTTCTGCGTGCTCATGCCAAATTACGCACGAGTAGGGTTCGCTGGGAAGTTACGCGTCGGTAAAAAGTCCGCGGCGCGGCCGGACGGGCGGGTCACGCGACGACCGGCCCGGGACCCGCGCCCCGCTCAGGCCGCCAGCCGCCCCGGCATCACGGCCCGGGGGCCGAACCGCTCCCGCAGCTCGTCCGCGACCGCCTCGATCCGCCGGGCCCGCTCGTCCACCGGGTCGAAGCTCAGCTGCCGCGCCGCCCTTCCGGCCTCGCCCAGCCCCTCCGCGCGCAGCCCGATCCCCCGCACCCGGGCCCGTTGCAGACCGAACGAGCCGTGGATGCGGTACGCCAGCGCGGTGAGCTCCGCGGAGTGCGCGGTGGGCTCGCGGAGGGTACGGCTCCGGGTCAGCGTCGAGTAGCCGGTGCGGTCGGCGTAGCGCACGGAGACCGCGAGCGCGCGGCACACCTGCCCCTCGCCGCGCATCCGCGCCCCCAGCTCCTCGGTGAGCGACATGAGCGCGCGGCGCTGCCGCTCCGGGTCCAGCTCGTCGCGCGGGAAGGTGCGCTCGGCGGCGACCGAGCGGGCGGCCGCGTTCGGCCGGACGGCGGTGCGGTCGATGCCGTGCGCCCGGTCCCACAGGTCGCGCCCGGTCCGCGTCCCGGTGATACGTTGCAGGGTGCTGAGCGGGGCCGCCGCGATCCGGCCGACGGAGTCGAGCCCGTACCCGCACAGCGTCCGGGCCGTCGCCGCCCCGACGCCGTCCAGCGCGGCGGCCGGCCGGTCCGCGAGGAAGGCGGCCACCCCGTCGGCGGGCACCACGAAGGTCGTCCCGGGCGCGGCCTGCCGCAGCGCCATCCGGGCCAGCATCGGGTTCGGGGCGGCCCCGATCGCGCAGTCGACCCCGTGCAGGGCCAGCGCGCGGACCCGGATCACCGAGGCCAGGCCCCGCACGTCCCGCCCGAAGTAGCGCAGCGCGCCGCGCACATCGGCGAGCGCCCCGTCGGGCGGCGCCGCCTCCACGACCGGGGTGAACGAGCCGAGCAGGGCGAGCAGCCCCGCGTACCCGGCGGCGTCCGGGGGCCCGCCGCCGACCCGCCGGAACCGCAGGCAGAGGACGTCGGCCCCGGAAGCCCCGGAGGCCCCGTGAGCCCCGGAGGGCCCGGCCGCCCCGGTCATCCCGCGCTCCCCGGGCTCTGGTGCCACAGCTTCCTTCCGGTGGGCAGCCCCTCGCCGGGCGGCTTGAGGTCCGCCCAGGGGTTCATCTCGTAACCGGTGGGCATCCGGATGCGCCGCCCGTCGCCGCCGGACCCGGTCTCCGCCTCCGCCTCCGTCTCGGCCTCGGCCTCGGCCTCCGGCACCTGCGCCAGCCGCTCCGCGACCGCGTCGAGTCCGCCGGTGCGCCGGAGCTCGGCCAGCTCCGCCAGGTTCCAGACGGCCGCGCCGACCACGCTCAGGCTGCGCGCCCCGCGCCGCTGCACCACCCCGCGCACCAGCAGCAGCCAGGAGTGGAAGACGGTGTGCGCGCAGGCGGCGTGGCTGTCATCGAAGAAGGCCAGGTCGACCAGGCCCGTGCCGTCGTCCAGGGTGGTGAAGACGACCCGGCGGCCGGAGCGGATGGGCGGGGTCTGGGTCGCCGCCTTGGCGCCCGCGACCAGCACGGTCTCCCCGTGCCGCGCCTCCCGCAGCCGCTTGGCCGAGACCGCGCCGAGCTCCTTGAGGAAGGCGTGGTGATCGCTCATCAGATGGCGCGAGACGTCCATGCTCAGCACGCCCAGTTCGGCGCTGAGCCGTTCCGCCTCGTTGAGGTCGGGCAGCCCGGCGGACGCGGTGCGGCGCCCGCCGCCGAGCGGGAGCTGCGCGCCGGAGCCCACGCCGCGCTGGGCGCGGTGCAGTTCGGACAGGTGGAGCAGCAGGTCGCGCCGGTTGGCCCCGAAGGCGTCCAGCGCGCCGACCTGGGCCAGCCGTTCGGCGGCCGGCTTTCCCGGGCGGGCCCGCTGCCAGAAGTCCAGCAGTGAGCTGTAGGGCTGACCGGCCTCGATCCGGGCGACCTCGGCCTCGCTGATCCCGTGCACGTCGGAGAGCGCGAGCCGCAGCCCCCAGCGCTCCTCCCCCTCCCCCTCCTCGGACACCAGTTCGATTCGATGGGCGGCCGCCGACCGGTTCACGTCCAACGGGAGCACGGGCACCCCGCGCCGCCGCGCGTCGGCGAGCAGCAGCCGCTTCGGGTACATCCCGGGGTCGTGGGTGAGCAGCCCGGCATAGAAGGCCGCCGGGTGGTGCGCCTTCAGCCAGGCCGACTGGTACGTGGGCACGGCGAAGGCCACCGCGTGCGCCTTGCAGAAGCCGTAGCTGCCGAACGCCTCGATGATCTCCCAGGCGCGGGCGATGACCTCCGCGTCGTACTTGCGCGCCGCCGCGTGCTGGGCGAACCAGACCCTGATCAGGGGCTGGGACTCGGGGTGGGAGAGCCCGCGCCTGACCCGGTCGGCCTCGTCGCGGCCGCAGCCGGTCATGATGTCGACGATCTGGATGATCTGCTCGTGGAAGACCACCACGCCGTACGTCTCGCGCAGCGGGCCCTCCAGGTCGGGGTGCGGGTAGCGGACCGGCGCGCGGCCGTGCCGGGCCTCGATGAACGGGCGGACCATGTCGGCGGAGACCGGGCCCGGCCGGAACAGCGAGATGTCGACCACCAGGTCGTGGAAGTTCTCCGGCTGGAGCCTGCCGACCAGGTCCCGCTGGCCGGGCGACTCGATCTGGAAGCAGCCCAGCGTCTCGGCCGTCCTGATCAGCTGGTACGTGCGCGGGTCGCCCGGCGCCACGGCGTCCAGGTCCACCTCGCGCCCGGAGGCCCGCTTCACCTCGGCGACCGCGTGCGCCATCGCCGACTGCATGCGTACGCCCAGCACGTCGAGCTTGAGCAGCCCGAGGTGTTCCACGTCCTCCTTGTCGAACTGGGACATCGGGAAGCCCTCGCCGCTGGTGGGCACGACGGGGGTGCGGCGCAGCAGCGAGGCGTCCGAGAGGAGGACCCCGCACGGGTGCATGGCGACGCCCCGCGGCAGTGCGTCCAGCGCCTCCACCAGCTCCCACAGCCTGCCGTACGTCTCCCTGGTCCTGGCGACCTCGCGCAGTTCGGGCAGTTCCTCCATGGCCGCGCGGGCGTCGCGGGCCCGGATGTGCGGGAACGCCTTGGCGAGGCGGTCGGTCTCGGCCGGGTTCATGGAGAGGGCGGCGCCGACGTCGCGGATGGCGTGGCGCACCCGGTAGGTCTCGGGCATGGCGACGGTGGCGACCCGCTCGGCGCCGAAGCGGCCGATGATCGCGCGGTAGACGTCCAGGCGGCGGGCCGATTCGACGTCGATGTCGATGTCGGGCAGCACGAAGCGGCGCTTGGACAGGAAGCGTTCCATCAGCAGCCCGTGCTCGACCGGGTCGGCGTGGGCGATGCCCAGCAGGTGGTTGACCAGCGAACCGGCCCCGGAGCCCCGGGCGGCCACCCGCACCTTCATCGCGCGTACGTCGTCCACCACCTGGGCGACCGTCAGGAAGTACGAGGCGAAGCCGTGGTGGGCGATGATGTCCAGCTCGTGGTGCATCCGGTCCCAGTACCCGGGCCTGCGGTCGTAGCCGCGCAGCACCATGCCGGCGGCGGCGCGGGAGGCCAGCACCCGCTGGGCGGTGCGCCGCTCCGCGCCGACGAGACCGGGCTCGGGGAAGTGGACGGAGCCGAGTCCGATGTCGCCCCCGGGGTCCACCACGCACGCCTCGGCGGTGTCCCGGGTCTCCGCGAGCAGCCGCGCCCCGGCACCGGCGCCGAGCCCGGCGGCGGAGGTGATCCGCTCGGCGGTCTCCGCCATCGCACGGGCGTCCTTGAGCCAGCGCTCACCGCTGTCGAGCGGGGCGCGGCGCGGGTCGACGGGGACGAGCCGGCGGGCGGCGTCGAGCACGTCGGCGACCGGGCCCTGCCCCGGGTCGGCGTACCGGACGGCGTTGGTCAGCACGGCCCGTACGCCCTGCTCGGCGGCGAGGCCGACGGTACGGGCGGCGAGCCGCAGCGAGCCGGGCCCGGTCCCGGTCCGCCCGTGGTGGACGGCTTCGAGGCGCAGGCCGTCGCCGTACAGCTCGCGCCAGGGGGCGAGGAGGGCGGCGGCCAGGTCGGGGCGGCCCGCCGACAGGGCCCGGCCGACGTCGGAAGCGGGGCCGAGCAGCACGGCGAGCCCTTCGGCGGGCAGCGCGGACCGGTCCACCAGGGGCCGGCCGCCCTCGGGGACGGCGGCATGGGCGGCGGTGACCAGGCGGCACAGCTCGGCCCAGCCCAGGGCGCCGTCGCGGGCGAGGAAGGTGACCCGGGGTGCCGATTCATCGACAAAGGAACCTCCCCGGGCTGGGGTGCGGGGGCGCCGGGCGGGCCCGTCCCCCGGCACCGGCCCCACCGCGAGGTCCGCCCCGAACAGCGGGCGCACCCCTTCCCGCTCGCAGGCCCGGGCGAACCGGACCGCGCCCGCGAGGGTGTCGCGGTCGGTCAGCGCGAGGGCCTCCAGGCCGCGCTCGGCGGCGCGTTCCGCCAGCCGCTCCGGGTGCGAGGCCCCGTACCGCAGGGAGAACCCGGAGGCGGTATGCAGATGCGTGAACCCTGGCACCTGCACCTCCTGAACCGATTCGTACGCGCTGGCCACCCCCTCGCTCTCCACCATAAACCAAGTTTCGAACACTCGTACGATACTCGGCGCCCGCCCGGTCTCCCCCGCTCACGCACCCCTCTCCTTCCGCCGTTCGGCCGCGCCCCGACTGCGCGCGCGAGGGGCAGCCCGGAGCGTGGGGGCATGACTTTCGCCGACGAGGTGAGGAACGCAGTCACTCCCCGGGCCGCTCTGCTCGTCATCGGGGTGCTGGCGCTCCAGCTGCTGTTCATCGCGTCCTACATCGGGGCGCTGCACCACCCGAAGCCGACGGACGTCCCCTTCGGCGTCGTCGCACCCCAGCAGGCGTCCGCCCGGCTCGTCGACCGGCTGGACGGCCTCCCGGGCGGCCCGCTCGACCCGCGTACGGTCTCCGACGAGGCCACCGCCCGCCGGCAGATCCTCGACCGCGAGATCGACGGCGCCCTGATCGTGGACCCCCGGGGCACGAGGGACACCGTGCTGGTCGCCTCCGGCGGGGGCACCGTCCTGGCCACCTCGCTCACGAAGATCGTCAAGGAGGCGGAGGCGACCCAGCGGCGCACCGTGCGCGCCGTCGACGTGGCCCCGGCCTCGCGCCAGGACTTCGACGGGCTGTCCGCGTTCTACCTGGCGGTGGGCTGGTGCGTCGGCGGCTATCTGTGCGCCTCGATCCTGGCGATCAGCGCGGGCACCCGCCCCGCCAACCGGCAGCGCGCGCTGATCCGGACCGGGGTCATGGCCCTGTACGCGATCGCGGGCGGCATCGGCGGCGCGCTCATCATCGGCCCGGTCCTCGGCGCCCTGCCCGGCAGCTTCTGGGGGCTGTCGGGCCTGGGCGCGCTGACCGTCTTCGCGGTCGGCATGATCACCCTCGCCCTGGAAGGGCTCACCGGCATCGTCGGCATCGGCCTGGCCGTCCTGATCGTGGTCATCGCGGGCAACCCGAGCGCGGGCGGCGCCTTCCCGCTCCCGATGCTGCCGGACTTCTGGCGCGCGATCGGCCCCGCCCTGCCCCCGGGCGCCTCGACCTGGACGGCCCGCTCGATCGCGTACTTCCAGGGCAACGCGGTGACCGGCCCCCTCCTGGTCCTGTCCGCGTGGGCGGTGGCGGGGACGGCGGGCACGCTGCTGACGGCGATGCGCAGAACCCCGGACCGGCCGACGGTGGGGGCGTCCCGCCGTTAGCATCGGCCCCCATGATCACACTGGCCGTCACCATCGGGCTCACGTTCACCGGCTACGCCCTCACCTATCTCAACGGGCTGCGCCTCGCACAGCGCCAGGAACGCCTCGCCCGGGTGAACCGCCAGCTCGGCGATTTCTACGGCCCCCTGTTCGCCCTCACCGAGGCCAACAGCCGCATCTTCGCCGCGTTCCTGGAGCGCAACGCCCGCCCCGACGGCAGATCCCCCTTCGACCACGGAACGCCACCCACCGAGGAGGAACTCGCCGAGTGGCGGCTGTGGGTCACGACCGTCTTCCTCCCGAACATCCGGGCCATGCGCGATCTCGTCCTCGCCCACGCCGACCTCCTGAGCGAGCCGGTGATGCCGCCCCTCCTGCTCCAGCTGTGCGCCCATGTCTCGGGTTACGAGATCACGGCCGCCCGGTGGGCGCGGGGCAACCACGAACAGCACCTCTCGGTGGTGTCGTTCCCCAGCCGGGAGATAGCCGCCTACGCGCGCAAGGGCTTCACCGAACTGAAGAGGGAGCAGGCCCGCCTGCTGGGACAGCGGCACGCCCGCTGACACGTACCCCGCACGGCGCACAGCCCCGAACAGCCACCGCACGCCCCTAGGCACGGAAGGTGCACGGCGGCACTCTGGAGCGACCTCGCACTTCCGCGAGGGCGGTCCAACTGCCCCTCTCCCCACGGAGGTTGTCCATGCGCCGTCGCGTCGCCACCCTGCTCGCCGCCCTCGGCCTGTCGATCCCGCTCGCCCTGCTGCCCGTCGCGTCCGCCTCGGCGGCTCCAGCGGACAAGGCCCAGGTCCTCAGTTCCTGGACGCAGACGAGCGCCGCCAGCTACAACGCGTGGAACTCCGCCCGCAACAACAAGGGCGCCTGGTCCGCGTACGGCTTCGACTGGTCGACGGACTACTGCAGCACCTCGCCCGACAACCCCTTCGGCTTCCCGTTCCGGACGGCCTGCGCCCGCCACGACTTCGGGTACCGCAACTACAAGGCCGCCGGCACGTTCTCCGCCAACAAGGCCCGCCTCGACAACGCCCTCTACGCGGACCTCAAGCGCGTGTGCACCGCCTACTCCGGCGCCAAGCGGACCTCGTGCGACGCCACGGCCTGGACGTACTACCACGCGGTGGACATCTTCGGCGTGGCACCGGCCGGGGCGGGTGCGGGCAGAGGCTGACGGCGCTCGCACGCACATGGCCCCCGGCGGGACCGGGGGCCATGTGTCCGTGCAGAACCGGGCGTCAGTTCAGGGTGACGCCGTACGCGCTCAGCGCCTCGGTGACCGGCTGGAAGAACGTCGTACCGCCGGAGCTGCAGTTGCCGCTGCCACCGGAGGTCAGGCCGATGGCCTTGCTGCCGGAGTAGAGCGGACCACCCGAGTCGCCGCCCTCGGCGCACACATTGGTCTTGATCATGCCGTAGACGATGTCACCACCGCCGTAGTTGACCGTGGCGTTGAGCCCGGTGACGGAGCCGCTGTGGGTGCCGGTCGTGGAGCCCCGACGGGTCACCGACATGCCGACCGTGGCATTGGCCGCGCCGGTGATGGTGACGCCGCCGACCGTGCCCGGGTGGGCGAGCGCGGTGTTGTCGTAGCGCACGATTCCGTAGTCGTTGCCTGGGAAGCTGGAGCCGACCGTCGGGCCTATGTAGGTGCTGTTCGAGGAGTTGGTGTACCAGGGCGGATTGCCGTCGGTGCAGTGACCGGCGGTCAGGAAGTAGTACGTGCTGCCGCTGTGGACGTTGAACCCGAGGGAACAGCGCCAGCCCGGAGCGTAGATCGCGTCACCGCCGGAGAGCAGCTTGTTGAACTTGCCCGGGGTGTGCTCGATGCGCAGGGCGCCCGCGTTGCCGCCCGCGGAGTCCTTGATCTGCTTGATCTCCGCCGCGGAGACCGTGCTGTCGACCGTGACCACGACCTTCCCGGTCTTCTGGTCGATGCTCCACGCGGTGCCCGCGACGTCGGCGCCGAGCACGGCGTCGCTGGCGGCGGCGAGCTGGTTGGCGCTGTACGTTCCGCTGGAGTCGGCCTGGGCGGTGGGGGCGGCCAGGGCGCCTACGGCCACCAGGCCCGCCGCGATGGCGACGATCCTGCTGCGTCTGGCGGTACCGCTGAGGGGGGTGGTGCGCTTGATCCTCACTGTCATTCCTCCCGAGGGGAATCGGGGGCCCGCCTGTGGGGTGGTCGGACCCGTGAGGCGCAGTCAGGCACCCGGCCATCCGTCCGCATTCCGGATACGCCGTGCCCCTGACAAGCGCTGCTCGGGAGTATTCAAGGCGTCAACTTCTCGCGCAAGGGTGCCTTTTGGCCTGAGCTCCCGGAGGACCCCTCAGTTGTCGACCCGCTGCCGCTCCCCCGCCTCCACGGCCACCGGAAGGGTGTTGCCCGGCGGCGGGAAGGGGCAGATGAAGTGGTCCGCGAAGGCGCACGGCGGCAGCAGCGCGCGGTTGAGGTCGACGGTCACCGCGCCCTCCGCGTCCGGCGCGGCGGGCCGCAGGAACCGGAAGCGGTAACTGCTGTTCCCGCTGGTGGCGTCGGCGAAGACGGCCCAGAGCGACCCGTCCGGCTCGACGGCGGCCTGGAGCGTGTGCCGAACCCCGTCCAGCTCGAAGGCGATCTCCCCGGCGAGCCCCAGTCCGCGTTCGACACCGTCCGCGTTCTCGACCCGGACGGTGCGCGCGTCCGGGTACCGGCGGAAGGTGCCCGGCACCGCCCAGCGCGGGTCGTACGGGGTCGCGTCGATCGCCCGGAACGCGCGCCGCGCGGGGGAACCGGGGTCGAAGACCCGGACCGCCCACAGGCCCTCGCGGCTGAGCACGACGAGCCTGCGCCCCTCGTGGGCGACCCGGGACGCGTCGACCGGCCCCCGGTCGGCACCGAGCCGGACCTCCCCGGCGAAGGGCTTCCCGTCGACGGTCAGCCCGTCCTCCGGGGCGGCGTCGAGCACCAGGGCGCCGTCCTCCTCGCGCCACCGGCCCGGGACGGCCGGAATTCGCCCCTCCGGCTCATCCGCGAGCCAGTGGGTCCCGGTGAGGGAGAGCGGACCGTAGGGCGCCGAGACCGTGGCGGTCCGCTCCTCGTGCCAGCGCTCCCAGTCCCGCGCTGCCTGCTGCTGTGCGTGCGTGCTCATGGTGGTCAACCCTTCCATACGGGCGCGGTGATCCCGAGGTGCGACCGCAGCGTCGGGCCGGTGTACGTACGGCGGAGCACCCCCCGGTCCCGGAGGAGCGGAACGACCCGGTCCACGAAGTCGTCGAGTCCGCCGGGCGCGTGCGGGACGAGGACGAAGCCGTCGGCGGCGCCCTCGGTCACGTACTCGGTGAGCAGCGCGGCGACGGCGGCCGGGCTGCCGGTGAACGGTTCCCGCTCACCGGTGTCGTCGGCGTCGTCGAGCGCGAAGCCGACGCGGAGCATGACCTTCAGCTCGTCGTGCGTCCGGCCGTGGGCCGCGAGCCGCCCCTTCACCTCCGCGTAGCGGGCGCGGGCCGCGCCGAGCGTGGTGTGCGGGAGGAGAACGATGTCGGCGGCGGACGCGGCGAGTTCCCGGTCCTCCGGCGAGTCGCCCGCCAGCACGGTGACGGGATGGCCCTGCGGACAGCGTTCCACGGTGAACTCGCCCTCCACCGCGAAGTACCGCCCGTGACGGGCGACGGGGCGCGGGGTGCCGTCGGGCGTCCAGGAGTCCCAGAGCGCGCGGGCGGCGGCGACCCACTCGGCGGCGCGCGGGTGCCCGCCGGCCGGAGGGTGCGCGTGCCAGGCGGCCCGGCCGGCGCTGAGGTGATCGAGGGTGGCGAGGCGGCGGGCCTGCTCGTAGGGCTCCCCAAGGGCGGTGCCGGCAGCGAGCCCGAGCCGGTCGGTGCAGGCGGCGAGGGCGGCCAGCACGGTGAGCGCGTCGGGCCCGCCGGCCGCCCCCTCGGCGACGAGCAGGAAGTCGAACAGGCCCCGCTCGGCGGTGCGCGCGAGCTGTTCGTACGAGGCGAACCCGGCCCGCTCTCCGGCGTCGGGGGCCTGCGCGGCGAGGTGCATCCGCCGGGGCGGCACGGTCGTCATGCGCGCGCCCCGGCGGACGCGTACCGGCGGGCGGGCCGGGCCAGACCCAGGTGCTCGCGCAGGGTGCCGCCCGGGTAGAACGTCCGGAACAGGCTGCGGTGCTGGAGCAGGGCCACCGTGCCGTTGACGATCCGTTCGAGGTCGCGCCCGGGGGTGATCGGGGTGAGGTGGAAGCCGTCGACCGCGCCGGCCCGGTACCACCGGGTGATCAGCGCGGCCAGGTCGACCGGGCCGCCCCGGTAGTAGGTCCCCCGGTCGGCCGGTGGCGGCTCGTCGGCCAGCCCCGGTTCCGGTGCCGTCTCGGCGTCGCCGAGGTCGACGGTGAGCGCGGCGAACACCAGCAGCGCGTCGGGGTCCCGGCCGTGCTCGGCGGCGCGGCGGCGCACGTCGTCGCGTATCGCGGCGGTCCGCTCGGGGGTGGCGGCCCGCACGAGGACGACGTCGGCGTGGCGGGCGGCGGCGGCCCTGGCCGGTTCCGGCGTGCCGTCGATGACGACGACGGGGTGGCCCTGGGGCGGTTCCCAGTGGTCCCAGTGCCGGGCGCAGACCTCCGCGCACGCCCCGGCCCCGTCCCACAGCGCGTCGGCGGACGCGGCCGGGCGGCGGCCGAACAGCCGGGCCTCGGCCTCCGTCGCGGACACGCCGAGCCGCCAGCCCGCCCGGCCCCGGCTGACCCAGTCCAGGGTCGCCACGGCGGACGACAGGCGGGAGGGCTCGGCGTGGGTGGCGGTGACCGTCGGCACGAGGCCGATGCGGCGGGTGGCGGGGGCCACCCGGGCCAGGACGGCGAGCGCGTCGGGGCCCGGCCGGGCGTAGGAGTCGCCGAGGGTGACGAAGTCGAGCGCGCCGCCCTCCGCGAGCCGGGCGAGGGCGGTGTGGTGGGCGGCGTCGTACCGGGGTGGACCGCCGATCTCGGCGGCGAGGTGGAGGGGCCGGAGGGCAGGGCGGGGTGCGGATGTGCGCGCGGGCATGCGGAGGCTCCGTGGATACGGTGATCGGACACGGGGCGCGCCCTCGGCGCGAAAACGCGGAATCGCAGCAGCGTGAAGCATGGCGGACGGGCCCCTCAGCCCGGTCCTGCCCCCGAGACAAGCGGTGCCGGGGGCAGGCTGTCAAGCCTGTCCACACTGTGAGCAGTACGTCTCAGGGCAGTTGACGGGTCATCGGATGGCTGTTCCACTGGGGCCATGCAATCGCAGCAGTGGCTGGTCAAGCGCTCCCACATCGACTTCGGTCGCGTGTGGTCCTGTTCCTGTTGAGCCGACGCCCTGCTCCTCGCGCCCGCCCCACCCTTGTCCGGGCGCGCCCTCGCACGCCCGGCACAGCAGCACACCCTCCCCTCGCTCCGTCCCGCTCCGCCTTGCCGCGGAGCGGGACGCAGGGGTGACGACGCCCAGGTGACACCGCCTCAGCAGTCGCACCCGCAGTCACAGCCGTCGCAGCAGTTGCAGCAGTCGCAGCAGTTGCTGCACGCGTCGCAGCCGTCGCAGCAGTCCCCGCAGTCGCAGTCGTTGCACAGCCCCTCGCGCCGCTGACGCGACCAGGGGTCCTCGAAGGTGCCGCAGCACATCTGGCAGGTGCAGGCGAGCCCCGCCCACACCAGACAGCCCATGACGAGTCCGCGCCGGTCGCGCGGCGGCTCGGGCGGCCGCGGTCCGGCGGGCCCGCCCGGCCCCGTGGGCGCGTACGGATTGCCCGGCGGCGGCCCGAACGAGCCCGTGGGCGCCGTTCCTGACGGTTCGCCGGACGCGGTCAGCAGCCCGCCGGACCGGTGGGAGCAGACGTCCGTGGCGAAGGCCCGGTCCACCGAGCGCCGCAGCTCGTGGGTGAGCAGCACATGGACGAGCCGGCCGTCGGTGAACTCCGCGTCCGCCAGTGCCAGCCGCACGCCCTTCAACGCGTCGTCGGCCAGCCGCCGGGCCTCGGCGCGCGAGGTGCCGGTGGCGGTGAGCGGGTTCCAGGCACCCGCCGCGGCGTCGGCTTCCTGGTCCTCCACGGCGTCCAGCAGGTGCGCGAGGCGCCCGAAGAGGCGTCCGGCCTCGGCGAGCGGTTCGGCGTTCTCCGGCTTGCCCGCGAGGACCGCGGTGTGCGCGAAGGCGGCGGCGGTGGCGGTCTCGGTGGGTTCGGTGACCGTCAGCAGCGGGGTGCCGGGGCCCGCGAGGAGTTCGATGCCGGTCTGCCGGTCGACGGCGTCGACCAGGACCGCGGTGTCGAAGCCGAGCTGGGCGCCGGTGCGCGCCCCGGCCCGGTCCCAGCTCACCGCGACCCGGCGGGCCGCCGCGGCGACCGGGCGGCGGCCCAACAGGCCGTCCCGGTCGGCGACGTGGTCCCGCACCTTCGCCGAGGCGAGGACCAGCGAGACGGCGGCGGCGAGCCGGGCGCCCTCGCCGCGCGCGACGGGTGCGGTGCGCATGGAGCGCAGGGGGCAGGGTCCGGCCGTGCGGCGCTGCCCCGGGGTGCGTTCGGCCTGAGCCTCCGTCAGGACCGAGACGATCAGGCCGTCGTAGTTGGTGACGACCCGGGCGAACTGCCCGTGGTCGGAGCGGAGTGCCAGGCAGAGCCCGCAGAGATGGGCCATCCACTCGGTCTTGAGCCTCTCGGAGAGGCGATGCGTACAGGGCCTGACTATTCCGAACACGGCCGTCCCCCGGGTTTCGTTCGCGTGTGCGCCGCACTCGGGCGCGGACGCGACGGCATCGTACCGAGCGTTCCCTTCACCCGTACGTCCCCCATGTCACCCGTACGGCCCGGACATCATATTTTCTTTCTTCAGGGCCCTTTACCCGTACGAACCCTGACGAATCGCCACATCCTCTGCACCAGTACCGTCACGAATGCCCTGCGCGCCGCCTATCCCCTTGGCGCACGATCCGCATCATGGACGACCATAGGGATACGAAAGAGATGCGGAACACCAAGGAACCGCGGTGAGAGGAGGCGTCCATGGGATCGGTGCGCAAGGCGAGTGCCTGGCTGGGCCTCGTAGAGGACAACGACGAGCGGTACTACGACGACGACGAGTACGCCGAGGGTGCGCGAACCGGCACCGGCCAGGCGTGGGTGACCGATCCCCGGGTGCGGGTGGCCTCCGAGACCGCCGAGGAGACGGGCCGCCGGATCGCCACCGTGACCCCGGACAGCTTCCGGGACGCCCGCGCCATCGGCGAGCTCTTCCGGGACGGCGTCCCGGTGATCATGAACCTCACGTCCATGGACTCCGCCGACGCCAAGCGTGTGGTGGACTTCGCCGCGGGCCTGATCTTCGGACTGCGCGGGTCGATCGACCGCGTCGCCACCCGCGTCTTCCTGCTGACCCCCGCCGACACCCAGGTGATGAACGGCGAAGCCGTCGGCCGCCCGGCCGACGGCTTCTTCAACCAGAGCTGACCGCCATCCGGGCGCTCATCGGAACGCGTCCAGGCCGGTGAGCGCCTTCCCCAGGACCAGCTGGTGCATCTCCACGGTCCCCTCGTAGGTGAGGACCGACTCCAGATTGGTCGCGTGCCGCATCACCGGATACTCCAGCGAGATCCCGTTGGCGCCGAGGATCGTGCGCGAGGTGCGGCAGATCTCGATGGCCTCCCGCACATTGTTCAGCTTCCCGAAACTGACCTGCTCCGGGCGCAGCCGCCCGGCGTCCATCCGCTGCCCGAGGTGGTGGGCGAGCAGGATGCCCTTGTGCAGCTCGACGGCCATGTCGGCCAGCTTGGCCTGGGTGAGCTGGAAGCCGCCGATCGGCTTTCCGAACTGCTCCCGGGTGCGCGCGTAGTCGACGGCGGCCTCGAAGCTGGACCGGGCCGCGCCCATGGCGCCCCAGACGATGCCGTAGCGGGCGTGGCTCAGGCAGCTGAGCGGCCCGCGCAGCCCGGTGACCCCGGGCAGGACGGCGTCGGCGGGCAGCCGCACCTCGTCCAGGACCAGTTCGCTGGTGACCGAGGCGCGCAGCGACCACTTGTGCCGGATCTCGGGCGCGGAGAAGCCCGGTGCGTCCGTCGGGACGACGAAGCCCCGGATGCCGGTGCCGGCCGGGCCCTCGTCGGTCTGGGCCCAGACGACCGCGACCCCGGCGACCGAGCCGTTGGTGATCCACATCTTGCGACCGCTGAGCACCCAGTCCTCGCCGTCGCGCTTGGCGTACGTGCGCATGGCGGCCGGGTCCGAGCCGTGGTCGGGCTCGGTGAGGCCGAAGCAGCCGATGATCTCGCCCGCCGCCATGCCGGGCAGCCACCGCTGCTTCTGCTCCTCGGAGCCGTAGCGGTGGATGGCGTACATGGCGAGGGAGCCCTGCACGGAGACCAGCGAGCGGATGCCGGAGTCGGCCGCCTCCAGTTCCAGGCAGGCCAGCCCGTACTGGACGGCGGTGGCTCCGGCGCAGCCGTAGCCCTGGAGCGACATGCCGAGCGCGCCGAGGGCGCCCAGCTCCCGGGCCAGCTCGCGGATGCCGGGCAGCTCGCCGTTCTCGTACCACTCGGCGATGTGCGGCAGGACGCGGTCGGCGGCCCAGGTGCGGACGGTGTCGCGGATCGCGAGGTCCTCGGGGCCCAGCAGGTCGTCGACGCCGATCGGGTCCCGGGGGTCGAAGGGCGGGAGCTTCGAGGTGGGGGCGGTGGACATGCGGGTGTGCCTCCGGCGGGTGCTCGAAAACTAGCGGCGTTAGTTACGGTGCCGGGCCGACGTTACGACCCGGTGTGCCGGACGTCCAGGGTGCCCCGGGCCCGCCCCGCCCGGCCGGCGCCGCGCGGGCACCCGGGGCGGCGCGTCGGCCCGGTCCGCGGCCTCGCGCGGCGGCGTGCCGTCCGGGCGCTCCACCGGCTCCCGGGGCTCGCAGAGCTTCGGTGCGCACTCCATCGCCCGGGGCAGCCGCAGCGCGGCCAGCGCCCCGAGCAGCAGGAGCCCCGCGCTGACCAGCAGCGTCACGTGCAGCCCGTCGATGAAGGCGTCCCGGGCCGTGGTGCGCAGCACGGAGCCGAGCGGCCCGCCCAGCGCCGCGGCCTCCTGGTAGGCCTCGCCGAGGGAGCGGGCGGCCCCGGCGGCCGCGGACGCGGGGACACCGTCGGCGTGCAGCCCCGCGAGGCCGGGCGTATAGGCGGCGTTCATCACGCTGCCGAGGAGCGCTATCCCCATTCCGGCGCCCAGCTGGTAGGAGGTCTCCCCGATCGCGGCCGCCCCGCCCGCCCGGTCGGCGGGGGCCTCGCTGAGCATCGATTCGTACGCGCCGAACAGCGTGGACTGGAGGCCGAAGCCGAGGGCCACGAAGGCGGCGGCCAGCAGGACGGGCCGGTCGTCGCGGCCCATCACGGTCAGGGCCAGCACCGAGGCGGCCGTCAGGACGAAGCCCCAGCCGACCATCCGGCGCGGCCCGATCCGGCGCAGCGTGTGGGAGCCGGTGGCCCCGGCGGCCATCGCGGCGAAGGTGAGCGGCAGCAGCCGGAGGCCGGTCTCCAGAGGGCTGAGGCCGAGGACGAGCTGGAGGTACTGGACGGCGACGAGCTCCAGGCCGACCAGGGCGAGCATGGCCAGCACGATGCAGCCGACGGCGGTCGAGAACGCGGGCCGGTTGAACATGCCGATGTCGATCAGCGGATGGGCGCGCCGCTTCTGGCGCCGCACGAAGACGGCGAGCAGGGCGGCCCCGAGCAGCAGCGGCACCAGGGTCGCGAGCCCGGTCAGCCCCTCGCCGGTGCCGGCCCGCTTCACGCCGAGGACCACGCCGAGCACCCCGGCGGCGGCCATCAGCGCGCCGAGCACGTCCCAGGGTCCGTCGTCGTTGCCCCGGGACTCGGGGAGCAGCAGCCGGCCGACCGGGAGGATCAGGGCCATCAGCGGGATGTTGATCAGGAAGACGGAGCCCCACCAGAAGTGCTCGACGAGGAAGCCGCCGATGACGGGCCCGGTGGCGGCGCCGACGGCGGCCACGGCGGACCAGACGCCGATCGCCACGGCCCGTTCGCGCCGGTCGGGGAAGACCTGGCGCAGGATCGAGAGGGTGGCGGGCATGATCATCGCCCCGCCGACGCCGAGCAGGGCCCGCGCCGCGATGAGCACGCCCGCACTGTCGGCCAGGGCGGCGACGGCCGAGGCGACGCCGAAGAGGGCGTAACCGAGCAGCAGCACGCGCCGGCGTCCGACCCGGTCGCCGAGGGTGCCGAAGAGGATCAGCAGCGAGGCGCAGACGAGCGGGTAGGCGTCCACGATCCACAGCAGACCGGCGGCGCTGGGCCGCAGGTCCTCGGTGACGGCGGGGACGGCCACGTGCAGCACGGTCGCGTCGAGCGCGACGAGCAGCAGGCTGAGGCAGAGGACGACCAGGACGACCCAGCGGTTGGCACCGTCGGCGGCTGCGCGCAGGCGGATTCGGGCGGCGGGCGTCCCGGACATGCATCTACCTCCCAGATGGTTCCCCCGCTCTCGGCGGGCCCACGGGGACAGAGCGTCCGGGCCCGGCATCGACGTGCGAGTGATCCGTCAGCGTACGCGAGTTCGGCGGGGCCACACGTGGCCCATCTCATACCGTCCGACCAGGCCGAGTGTGGCGTACGCCACCGCGCGCACCGCCCGGCGGCACCGCACGAGCCCTCACCCGAAGCCGCACGGTAACCGGACTGGCACCCTCCGTTCCGTTCCGCCGCGCCGCGGCTAAACACACTTCGAGATCCCCGGAATTCTTCGCAAGCTTCAACGAATTACTTGTCGAACAGGTATCGCATAACGGGCCGAAAAGAATAGGGAAGTTATTCAGAGTCCCTGGAAAAACCCGGTGGCTGAGACATACTCCACATCACATCGTCATCACAAAGCGCCCGGATCGACAGGCGCGCCCACTCACTCGCTGTAACGTCGATTGGGTGCGTACCGACATCTTCGCCCGGCTGGACCGGGAGCCGGAACCGCCGAAGATAGAGACACCGCGGATGAGCCCTCACCGCATCGCTCTCTTCGGCGGGACGTTGGCGTTCTATCTGGCCATCGTCGTTGCCGTGCTCATGTCGTCCTGGCTGGTGGCCCTGGACTGGAAGGTCATGCTCTTCCGGCCCTACCAGCAGTGGCCCGAGATCCACGCCGCCCTCGACTACTACGTGGTCCTCGGTCAGCGCGGGCCCACCGCGGTCATGGTCGCCTGCTGGCTCGGCTGGCGCTCCTGGCGGCAGCACACCCTGCGTCCGCTGCTGACGCTCGGCGCCTCGCTGCTGCTGCTCAACCTGACGGTGGGCGCGGTCAAGATCGGCCTCGGCCGGCTCGGCCCGCACTACGCGACCAGGATCGGATCGGCCGAGCTCTTCGCCGGCGGCGATATATTTCCCTCCGGCCACACCGCCAACGCCGTGGTGACCTGGGGAATCCTCGCCTACCTGGCCGCCACCCCGAGGGCCAGGCGCTATCTGTCGGCCATGTCCGCGATCGTCTCGCTCGGCGTCGGCCTGACGACGGTCTACCTCGGTACGCACTGGCTGAGCGACGTGCTCCTCGGCTGGGCGGCCGGCCTGCTGATCCTGCTCGGCCTGCCCTGGGTGGAGCCGCTGATCACCCGCGCCGAGAACTGGATCTTCGCCGCCCGTGCCCGGCTGGGCGCCTCCGGCAGCCGCCCCGCGGCCCCGGCGCCCGGCGCCGACGCCCCGGCGCCCGTACCGGCCGTGCAGCCGCCCGCGCAGCCC